>JAEZLY010000174.1 GCA_023414985.1 Bacillota bacterium
AGCTTAAGCTTCCGGCCCTTGTGCTGATCGCCGTATTAATCATACCTTCTTTCCTGGCCCAGCGCAGCAATGAGTTCCTCTATGGTTTCGGTAATGTCTCGGAAGCCACCCGCAGCGGAATGGATCAGCAGAAAATCAACGAAGAATTCGGCCAGCGGATCGCAATGGTACTTCTGGTACCAAAGGGAGAGCCTGCGAAGGAAGAGCTGCTTTGCAAGGAACTTAAGAAGCAGCCCCACGTAACCGGAGTAATTTCCTATGTCACCAGCGTAGGTGCTGCCATTCCTCCGGATTTCTTAGAGAATGAAATCACAAGTCAGTTCTATTCCGAGCATTATGGCCGAATCATCCTCTATACCGATACGGCGGAAGAAGGGGCGGATGCCTTTGCTCTTGTGAAACAGATACAGACCATAGCGCAGTCTTATTATGAGGATACGGTGTATGCCTGCGGGCAAAGTGTTAACCTGTATGACATCAAAAATATTACAACTGCCGACACCGCAAAAGTCAACCTCATCGCGATTCTGGCGATTGCACTGGTATTGGTTTTTACCTTTATCTCTGCTTCCATTCCGCTGCTACTGCTTCTGACGATCGAAGCAGCCATCTGGATCAACCTGGCTGTGCCTTATTTTTACGGTAATCCCATCAATTATCTGGGCTTCCTGGTCATCAATACAGTCCAGCTCGGTGCCACGGTAGATTATGCCATATTGCTGACGGATAATTACAAAAGATTTCGAAAGGAAATGCCGAAGAAGGAAGCCATGAAAGCAACGCTCGGCGAAAGCTTCCATTCCATCCTGGTATCCGCCACCATCCTTTCCTGCGCAGGCTTCTGTGTAGGTTACACCTCCTCTAATCCGATTGTGTCAAACCTCGGGATATTACTCGGGAGAGGAACGATATTGTCCATGCTGATGGTGGTATGTGTACTTCCGGGGCTTCTTTTGATCTTTGACAGCATCATAGAAAAGACTACCTATCATGCAGATTTTCATAAATAAGTTGAGATATAGAAACGGAGGTATCTATGAACAGACATAAAAAGCATTTCTTTTCCCTGACCGCATTGCTGCTTACTGTATTGTTGGCAGTATTCTGCGTGGCCGCCCCTACTCTGATAACCGATCCGCCCCTTGCCGCAGCTGCAGATAATTCCGCAGTAAAGAATACAGGGACCGGTGAAATCAGCGCCAAGGAGGAGGTTGTGTATGCACGGCTTGCAAATGACGGAACTGTGAAAAATATTTATACTGTTAATATCCTGAACGTCTCAAAGGAAGGAGTTATCAGCGATTACGGCAGCTTCAGTAATCTAAAAAATCTCTCCTCTTTGGCAGCTATGAATTATCAGGGAGACACCCTGACCGTGGATGCAAAGCCGGGACGCTTCTATTACCAGGGAGACTTGACGAGTAAAGAGCTTCCCTGGAAGGTAAGTCTGGATTACGGACTGGATGGGTCAAATGTCAAATCCTCTGAGTTGTCCGGAAAATCCGGTCTTTTGGAGCTAAGAATTAAATCTTCAGCGAATGATAAAGTAAATTCAGACTTTTACGACCATTATCTTCTGCAGATTACGGTTACCCTTGATACCGCCAAATGTACTGATATTACAGCCGAAGGTGCAACGTTTGCCAATTCCGGAAGCAATAAGCTTCTAACCTTCAGCATCCTGCCGAAAAAAGATGCAGATCTGCTGATTACTGCCAAGGTAAAGGATTTCACAATGGAAGGTGTTCAGATCTCTGCCGTTCCTTTTGCAATGAATATAGAATTACCGGATACCTCCTCTATGACAGATGACTTAATGAAACTTACCGATGCCATCGCACAATTAGGAGATGGAGTCGGTGATCTGGAGGACGGAATCAAGACCTTGAGTTCAGGTACAGACGGGCTACGCAGCGGCTCTGCCCGATTTGCCAGCGGTATCAGCACTCTGGATACTTCTTCTGCACAGCTGGTATCAGGCTCGAAGTCCATCTCCGATGCCTTGACAACTCTCTCCGCGTCCCTGCAGAACTCTCTTCAAAGTAACGATATGACCGCCCTGACACAGCTTCCACCTGCTATGACACAGTTATCCGATGGGCTGAAAAGTATCTCCGGCGGAATGAAGAAATTGTCCGAAGGATATGGCAGCACTTATACTGCTCTCGATACAGCGATTAAATCCATACCGGTCGAGGATATTCCGCAGGAGGATTTACAATCACTGGCAGTGAAAAATCCTTTTAATAAGACCTTGGATCAGCTGCTGGAATATTATAAGGCAGCTCAGACAATAAAGTATACCTATGTACAGGTATCACCGGCTTTTTCAGCCGTGAGTGATAACTTATCGAAAATGGCCGGCTCCGTGGATACCATAGCCTCCTCACTGGATACAGTTGCTCTGCAGCTCACCTCCTCCATGACAGAACAGGATCTGACCACTTCTATCACCAAACTGGTTACAGGAATTAACACGCTATCCTCAAACTATAAAGAGTTTCATAACGGTCTGAAGAAATATACTGCCGGAGTATCCACGCTCTCTGCGAATTATGCGAAGCTCAATCAAGGCATTAACGATTTGGCCGGAGGAACCGGAAAGATTGCTGACGGCGCCGGCAAACTGAATAACGGAGCGGAAGAACTCGTACAGCAGACGAAGGATATGCCCTCCCAGATGGATGAGACCATAGACTCCATGCTTTCTGATTACGATACCTCGGATTTCACTCCGATCTCCTTTGTGTCACCCAAAAATGAGCATGTCAGTACTGTACAGTTTGTCCTGAAAACAGCTGCCATAGAGCCGTTGAAGGAACCGGAGCCCGCTGCTGCACCGAAGCAAAAGGAAACCTTTTGGACCCGTTTCCTAAACCTGTTCCGATAACCCCCACAGGGGCTGCTACTATTTCGACATATGTATCATGTTTCGCGGGAATATCATCGTTTTCCTTGAGTAATTGTTCATGAAGGTATGCACCTGTCAGCAGCTGCCTGCTTATAAATTAGGCAGTGCTGGTGCGACAGTAATGAAAAATTACGAAAGGAGAATGATGATATAAAGCCGCGAAACTACTATCAATGAAATAGTAGCAGCCCCTTCTGATTCCTAACGTTTCATTAATACGGAAACGCCCGTATTCAGCACATCCGGGCCGGTCTCAAGACCTCTTAGGGCGGCAATAGCTTCCGCCATTCCGAGGTATCCCATAGTGAAAGGATTTTGGACAATGATTGATTTCAGATTGCCGCCCGCCAACAGCTTCAGGATGATATCGGAGCTGTCAAACCCAATTCCTATGGCTTTTGAATTGTTTTCCTTAATGGCATTACCGAGACCTACTGTCGACCCCTCATTCGTTGCAAATATCCCCACCATGTTCGGATAATCTGCCAGAAAGCTTTGGGCAATCTGCTGAGAAACCACCGGATCTCCGTTCCCATATCTGGTATTGGGTATTGTAAATCTTCCATCCTCCGCAATCCGGGAGCGGAATCCATTTTCCCGTTTTACTGTAGAATCTGTCACTTCATTTACTCCGATAATACCAAGCGATCCGCTGACTGTGCCTAGCTCACCGAGCTGTGAAAGCATCTCATTTGCTGCAGTGATACCCGCACTATAGTTATCCGTTGACAGAGTTATGATTGCTTCCTCATAAGCCGGAGTGTCTACATATATTATTTTCACTGCCTTGGCTTTCGCATCTTCTATCGGAGGAGACATTCTGATGGGATCATTGACGGAAATCAGGATTGCATTTGCTCCTCTTTCAACTGCGGCATTCAAGATATCGATCTGTCTCTGGGTATCCTTGCTTTCCGGAGCCATCCAGTAATAATTCACCCCCAGCATCTTACCCATCTCTGAAGCTCCTTGATTAATTCCGAAAAAAAACTGATCCTTATTATCTATGGTAATCAGATAAATATCATAAAACTTATTCCTGTTCAAGCGAACACCCCCCACCGCTAATATATTCATAGCCTAACCCGGTCATGTCACGCTTTTGTAAATACTGCCAGACAAGTCCATTCCTGTCTGTGCTTCCAGTAAGAATACATAGCAGCTGTGCATTTCGTATTATAAAATAGAGTTTACTACATAGAAACCGTGATTATCACCAATGGAAGGAGTTTCCCATGAAAAGATCCAAAGTGGCTGCCATTCTGTCCTCCTGCATACTGGCCCTGTTACCCGTGTTTCCGGCATATGCAGCAGATTATACTGTTACCAGGGATGATTCCCTATATAAGATAGGCCAATTATTCCGTACCACTGTCAGTATGATAAAGACCGATAATACCTTAAGCTCCGATATGATCTATCCCGGTCAGGTATTATACGTCCCCGCGAGGATATATACGGTAAAAAGCGGGGACAGCTTATATCTGATAGCTAAGAGCTATGGGTTACCCCTTGCTTCCCTGCAGAAAGCAAATGGTATCTGGGATAATACCCTTATGCCGGGACAAAAGCTCATTCTGCCCGGAATAGCTCCGGAGGCAGGCGTCGGAACTGTCATTCCCTGTACTCAGAATGAGGTAGACCTACTTGCCAGACTGATTGAGGCAGAAGCCAGCGGAGAAAGCTATCAGGCTAAGTTGGGTGTGGGTGCGGTAGTCGTGAACCGAGTTCAGAGTCCGGACTGGCCATCCAATATATCAGCCGTGATCAATCAGGTAATAAATGGTTATTATCAGTTTACACCGGTAAAAAACGGCATGATAAATCAACCCGCATCCAGTGATTCTATCCGGGCAGCATGGGCAGCTTTATACGGAAGTGACCCCAGTAATGAGGCGATCTTCTATTACGATGATAGCTCCACGAACCAATATATGCTGTCTAAAGCCAGGACGGCAGTCATAGGCCACATGATTTTTGTAAAATAAGCAAATCATCGAGTAAAGGAAAAATATAAGTGGTTGCGCTATTGCAACCACTTATATTCGTTAAAAACAACGCTGATTGTTCTCCCTCGGGCAGGCCTCTCCTTTACTGCATTGATAGCATATTTCGTTCATCAAAGGTTTTCCTTCAAAGAAGTCTCGGCAATTCAGCAGGGTTGTCTCCGCAATATTATGCAGTGCTTCCCCTGTCAGAAATGCCTGATGAGAGGTTACGATGACATTTGGCATAGATATGATTCTCGCCAACACATCATCATGAATGATGGAATAGGACATGTCTTCATAGAATAGCTCTGTTTCTTCCTCATATACATCAAGACAAGCTCCGCCCACCTTTTCATTCTTCAACGCTTCCAGTAAATCCTCACTGTCAATCAAAGCTCCTCTGGAAGTATTGATGATATATACTCCCTTTTTCATACGCTCTATCGCTGCCCCGTTGATCATATGAACCGTATCCTTAGTAAGAGGACAATGTAGGGATAAAATATCTGCATCCCGGTATAATTCCTCCAGTGATACATAATGAATATCCGTATCCTTGGCCGGAAAAGCATCATAGGCGATCACGTTCATACCAAAGCCCTTACAGATATCGATGAAGATTCGCCCGATCTTACCGGTTCCTATGACACCCATTGTCTTACCGTGCAGATCAAATCCGGTCAGCCCATTTAAGCTAAAATTAAAATCTCTGGTTCTGATATATGCTTTGTGTATCTTTCTGTTTAATGTCAGAAGCAGAGCCATGGCATGCTCAGCCACAGCATAGGGTGAATAAGCTGGAACCCGTACCACATGAATTTTCCGGAAGGCTGCTTTAAAATCTACATTATTATAGCCGGCACAGCGCATGGCAATCAGTCTTGTCCCATTCTCATACAGCGTTTGAATCGTTTCCTCATCAATTGCATCATTTACGAACGCAACCACGACTTCAAATCCCTTAGCCATAAATGCAGTCTTTGGACCCAGCTTTGGTTCAAAGTACTCAATTTCAATATTATATTGGCTCTTCAATTGATCAAAATACATCTTATCATAGGGCTTCGTATCAAAAAAGCATATACGCTTCATCGTATCCTCCATTCTGTAGCATCAAAATCATTAACTCCTTCTTTTGATGCTTCTTATTTATTATGACGATTCCATAATACACCATCCTGGTTTTTTTGAAAATAGGAATCACCGACAACCCCTTTCGTTCAATGATGGAATTGACAGGACGGTCTCTCCATGTTAAAATTTAAACAAAAACAATTCCGGTTGGCAGTATCATGGATACTGTTTCAAGTCTTAAGCTTAAGGGTGGAGAGCTTCTTAATTGAAGTTCTCCGCCCTTTTTTTGTTACGCAGACTGTATCCTACAGCTGCTGGAAATCAGAAATGGGGTGAATCATATGACAGTTCTTGAAAGTATTTTAATCGGGCTTTTCTGTATGTCGGTTGTCTTTGCAGTGCTCGGAATTCTTTGGGCATTAATCCGGATCTTCTCTTGGATAATTAATAAGCTTGAAAAAAGAAGATCGTCTCCTTCCGCTAATACATGAGAATCATCGTTTTGAAACCATTCAACCAATAAATGAAGAAAGAGGTCATGGATATGTTTATTGATTCACTTAGTAAAATATGGAGGGATTCAGGCTTTGCTGCTATGAACTGGCAGTCAATTGTCATGCTGATCGTAGCCTGTGTCCTGATTTATCTCGCGATCGCTAAAAAATTTGAGCCGCTTCTTCTCCTTCCGATTGCCTTCGGAATGCTGCTGGCCAACCTGCCACTGACAGGCCTTATGAGTGAGCCGGCAAGTGCAAAAGAAGCCGGTGGACTTTTATATTATCTGTATCTCGGCGTGAAAAAAGGCATCTATCCGTCCCTGATCTTCCTGGGTATCGGAGCAATGACCGACTTCGGCCCGCTGATTGCCCGTCCCAGCAGTCTCTTAATCGGAGCAGGTGCCCAATTCGGTATAGCTATGGCTTTCATTATTGCCACACTGTTAGGCTTCACACCTCCGGAGGCAGCCTCCATCGGTATCATCGGCGGTGCGGACGGACCGACAGCAATCTATCTGACTACCCGATTGGCTCCGCATTTGCTGGCCTCCATCGCAATTGCCGCATATTCGTATATGGCATTAATCCCATTGATTCAGCCTCCGCTGATGAGGTTGCTGACTACCAAAAAAGAACGTGAAGTTCAGATGGAGCAGCTCCGTCCGGTGTCCAAGATGGAAAAGGTCTGTTTTCCGATTGTCGTATCCGTATTCTGTATCCTCCTGCTGCCCAGTGTTGCTCCGCTGATTGGTATGCTGATGCTCGGTAATCTCTTCCGGGAATCCGGCGTAGTGGAACGATTATCCAATACTGTTCAGAATGCTCTGATTAATATTGTTACCATTTTCCTTGGCACAACCGTAGGTGCAACCGCTTCAGGTACAACCTTTTTAAAACCTCAAACTCTGGGAATAATATTCCTTGGACTTATGGCTTTCATGTTCAGTACCATCGGCGGTCTTCTGATTGGTAAATTCATGTGCTGGGTAACCAAGGGAAAGATTAATCCATTAATCGGCTCCGCAGGTGTATCTGCCGTACCGATGGCTGCACGTGTATCCCAGATAGAAGGTCAGAAGGCAAGCCCCGGTAATTATCTGTTAATGCATGCAATGGGTCCGAATGTTGCAGGAGTAATCGGTTCTGCAGTTGCAGCAGGTGTTCTGTTATCTCTATTTGGGAAATAATTAAAACAGCTTCATTCATATCGATTTAATCGAAAGATGCTCCTCTTAAGACTACAGATGAAATAGTATCATCTGTAGTCTTAAGAGGAGCATCTTATTCTTTCTTGTTCTTATTCTTTTATCTTAATATTTTCATATTTTCAGGTGCATTACCCTGCATAGTAACTGCTTCTTCATTCCAGTCAAGGATAAAATCGTACCCGAGATCATCTTGAAAATAACAGCCGCCATGATTTCCATAAAGCTTCATGGCGAATCTTTGATAATAGCTTATATCATTGCCCACATAATCTGCAAGCTGGAAAGAGCTCGCCAGATTAAGGGCTATGGCATGCCCTTCCTTCACAAAGACAGTTATATTCCCGGGAGGGCAATCTACTTCATACTCTTGTCCTCCCTCAAACCGTTCTCCTCCAAAGAATTCATACCAGTTTCCTTCCGGTAAATACAGCTTTCTCTGATTGGTACCTTCCTCAAGTACCGGTGCGACCAGCAGACTTCTTCCGAACAGGTATTCATCTTCTATGTTCAATACCGCCTGATCCTCAGGATAGTCATAAATTAGATGAGCCAGCATCGGGCGGCCGTTTTCACAGCAATAAAGTGCTTCATTATAGATATATGGCATCAGGTTCATCCTTAGGTTGGCATAATAACGGTAGATCTCCAAAATCTTAGGGTCCTGATTGACCTCTGCCATATTCCAGGGACTGCGGTCGTTAATCCAGCTTTTTCTGTCCTGATAAAAAAACTGTCCTGTTCTCGGTTCCGAGTGGTACTGCATTACCGGACTGAAGGCTGCCATAGCTGCAGATCGCAGATACAACTCGGTGGTAGGTAGCTCTCCTGCAAATCCGGCAATATCAAAGCCCCAGAAAATCACTCCCGATAAACCGGCTGACAATCCTGCTTTTACCTGTGCACGGAATTCAGAAAATTCAGACATCTGATCTCCTGCCCAATGAATCGGAAAACGTTGCGCTCCTTTGTAGCCATCCCGTGAAAACAGTACACCCTTCCCCTGTCCTTTACATTCCTTCAAAAATTCATGATAGGCTTCCAGATAGAGGTTAGGATATTCGTTACGCATTTCCTGCCCGCTCTTGCCATTATAAAAGACTGTTTCGTTATCATAGATAAATTCTCCGCCGTCCGTCTTAAAACCATCCACCCCGACCTCAGTTAATAGATAACGCCGTTTTGCAAACCACCATTGACGTGCTTCCGGATTCGAAAAATCAGGAACAAGGGAATTGGAAAACCAATGATCCGTGATCCGGTAAGGCTTTCCATCCTTATCCATGACACAATATCCCTTTTCAATAGCATAAGCTTCATCATTCACATGCTGAGGATTTTCCTGATTCCCCGTATATTTAATAACGGGAATCTGCCAAAGAATGAGCTTCACCTGATTATCATGAAGAATACGGGTCATTCTCTTCGGGTCAGGCCATGGCCCTTTCGGGTCAAAGGTAAACTCCTGATACCCCATTGCTTCCTTCCCTTTTACAGGTTCGTAGCTGCAGCCATTGAATAGATAAAAGGTGGTCTCATCACTCCAAGCTTCCAGGACAAGGACGGTGGCAGGAATTTGATACTCTTTCATTTTATCAATCTGCTCCAGAGTCTCCTCTTCCGTACACCATCCGTTGGCTGACATCCATGGGCCGAAGGACCATTTCGGAGGAAGGCTGCATTCTCCTGTAACACTGATATATTGACTGATAATCTCCTGCGGTTTCCCAAAGTATATATTCAGTGGATCTGTATGAAAAGTAACACTGCAGGCTGTATCTAAGGTGAGCCGAACCCCTTCCTTTTCCCTAATAGAAGAGAAATGAAATGGCCAGGCTGTATCATAAAACATTCCGATACCTGAATCAGTGAAAAAGAATGGAATAGGAAGATAAGTAACCTCCTCCTGATGGGTAAAGTGCTCATATACATAATTCCTGGGCTGCAAGCCCAATTGATTGACTCTGTCAAATTTCTCCCCGAAACCGAAGAGTGCCTTTGCCTGGATATCACTTTGCACTGTGATATTTCTGATCGTTCCGGTCCGATCCATCAACAAACAAATCGGATGCTTCGCAGCTTCATAGCAAAGCAGCTCCTTTCCGTCTTTATCTTGAATTGTTACAGATAGAGGATCTCTTTTTAAAGAAACGTTATACAGCTCCCTACTCCAGGTTTTATCGGAAAGCAGAAGCTGCTTTGTAGATACCATCTTCTCTACCTGTCTCAGCTCCACACGAATTTGTAAATCCATGAGCCGGAACTCTAAATGATATTCCTTCGAACCGTTATCGCTGAAAAGAAAAGAGAAAGAAGAAGCATCGTAATCAATCCTCGTCGGCTCGGAGAAGAACCGCTGCTCAAATATGTCAAAATCAAAAAGCGAGGTAGTGCATTGCTCCTCCCCCTCCCCGCAGCGGATCCGATATTTGATGGAGTCTCCGGTACAATAGGTACCAAGCGTAAAGGAATAATAATCCCCCTTTGCATCCGATTTGATATAACTACCGATGAGGGACTTGCGAATGGTCCCATTCACAGCCAGTTCAAGGATTGGACTGCTTGCTTCCTTATCCTTATCTTCAATTCGGCAGTAAACTAGTATGCTCTCCCCAGCGACGGGTCTCTCCGGTATCCGGGAATAACCGCAGGCTTCATATGGATTAGAGCTGTTCGGCAGATGTTTTATATTCATTCGCTTACCATTCCTTTCATTCAAATATGCGAGACGAAGTCCCTTCATCTCGCATATTTGAATATCATTATTTCATATAGTCCAACTGTTTTAGTAGGATATCCTTACTCATTCATCAATTTTTTCGCAACAACAGCATCCTGGATCTCATTCAGTGCATCCTCCGCCGAGGTTCCGTTCATCACAGCATTCTCAAGAACGGGTGTCATGGTATCAACCACCTCACTGTATTTCAGTAAGGCAGGCGGTGCAACCGCATTATCCAGAGCTTTCATGACAGCTTCCCTATTATCGGGAGGTGTGATCTCAAGATACTGAGACATTAAGTTTGCATCAGAGATAGTCGGTAATTCCCACCCTGCATCCAAACGCATCTTTACGACTTCTTCATTGGATGCCAGATAATTAATCATGCGGAAAGCTGCTTCCTTGTTTTTACTTTCTTTGCTGATACATGCAACATTTGCAAAGAAATGTGAGGCATGTGTTTTATTTCCGGGCTCAACGACGATATCCCAGTTAAAATCCTTGATATTTGATGTAAAATCTCCAAAAGCCCATATTCCTGTATGAAGCATTCCGAGATTGCCGGATTTGAACAAATCCCAGTCTCCGCGTCCTGCCAAGTCCTCTGTATTCGGCATAACACGGTTTTCTCCTGTCACACGGTTCAACATCATCTGCAGAGTCTCAATATTTGCAGGTGTATTCATCGTAAAGGTCTTGCCGTCATCGCTTACCAGGGATCCGCCATTTGTCTTTACAGTTTTATAAAGCTCATTATAGGTTACCGGCTGGAACGTTCCCCAGATGTCATCACCCAGAGCCCTGATTTTTTCTGCCGCAGCCTGTTCATCAGCCCAGGTCCAGTCATCGGTGGGATAGCTGATTCCAGCCTGATCAAACAGTGCTTTATTATAGAAAAGAACTACTGTGGAAAAACTCTGAGGAATTGCGTACAGCTTACCGTTATAGGTCGCTGCGCTTAACGGTCCTGCACTATAAACCTCTTTACTTGCTCCAGTGCTGTCAAAATAGCTGTCCAGGGGCTCAATCGCATCACGGATGGCATAGGTCAGAAAGTTCTCCATATTAAGTTCAAAGCAATCGGGGACATCATTTCCTGCCATTCTGGTAGCCAATGCGGTAAAATAATCATTATAGGCGGCAGATTGTAACTCTACCTCGACATCCGGATTTGCTGCTTCGAATTTATCAATCATGGAATTCAATAATTCACTATTTGTTTCTCCTGCAGAAAACTGGAAATAAACGATCTTTGTCTTCTCTGCAGTTGTATCTGCCTTGTTGTCCGTATCTGCTGCTGCCGCATCAGTAGGAGCTGTCGTACCGGAGTTATTGGCAGTGGTGTCCTCTGACGAAGATGTATTACTTTTTCCGCATCCGAACATTATGGCGGAAGTCATTAACAGAACAAGCAATAATGCTATACTTTTTTTCATAGATATCCTCCTTAATAATATATATCACAATGGGTTATCATCAAAAACCATTTATGATTTACAACAGCGCCCATCTGCCTTTCTCCCGGGATAGCTTAAGACCATACGGGTACCGTGTTGTAACAAGGTAAATTATGCTTTCACACCGCCGCTTTCCAAACCGTTATCCACATATTTGTTTAAAATAACGTAGACTATCAGTATTGGAACCACAGTCAGTACCGCTCCTGCCATCGTAAAGTTCTCCTTACCCTGCATCTGCCCATTCAGCGTTGCAAGAATCAACGGCAGAGTCTGTTTATCATTACTGCTTAAGTAAAGGAGAGGCTGCAGATAGGAATTCCAGGAGCCCATAAAGTTCATCAGCAGCAGAGTTGCTAGTGTCGGTTTACACATAGGTAGGATAATTCTTATGAATACCCTCCAGGCAGATGCACCATCCATGACTGCCGCTTCAATATAGGCATCATGAATTCCCCTCATTGTCTGTCTCATCAGGAATACTCCGAAGGTGTTATTTAAGGACAGTAAAATCAATCCGGTATAAGTATCCAGTAAATGAAGTCCTTTTAAAATCGTGTAATTGGGAATGGACGTTACAGTTACCGGTATCATCATTGTCGCAAGATATAGAATAAATAATTTATCACGACCTTTAAATTCAATCTTTGAAAATACAAAAGCAGCTGTCGTAGCTGATAAAACCCCTACGACCGTACAGGTGATTGCCAGATAAAAGCTGTTAAAGCTGGCCCGCCAAAAATTGTAGCTTTTTAAGTTGAATATTCTGATATAGTTATCTGCGGTGGGATCCTCCGGAATCCATCGGATCGGTATGGTACGGATTGCCTCGCTTCCCTTAAAGGAAGTGCTCAGCATCCATGCAAAAGGAAGGATCACTATTATTGCGGTTATTGTGATGGCCAGATAAAATAAAAGCAATTTAAAATTTTCTTTCCTAGATGCGCCTCTGCGGTATGTAACGAATACTGCCGTATCAACATTAGACATCGTAGTTCACCCACTTTCTTTGCATCTTAAACTGAATCAGCGTAGCCACAAGGATAATGGCAAATAATACCCAGGACCAAGCTGCCGCATATCCCATGCGATACCTGTGAAAACCATAGTTGTATATTCTCTCAACCATTACCGTCGTTGCTCCAGCCGGACCGCCGTTCGTCATAATCTGCACCGAATCAAATACCTGAAAACCGGCAATGATATTATAGGTCAACACAAGAAATATGGTGGGCGAGATCATCGGTAAGGTTATCTTAAATAATCTTTGATACCATCTGGCACCATCGATCTGTGCTGCCTCATAATAAGCCTTATCCAGACTTTTCAATGCTGCCAGGAAGAATAAGGCATAATACCCGGTATCTTTCCAGATGGCAACGATGACGATTCCCGTCATAGCCCATTTTGGATTACTCAGCCAAGCAGGGCCATGAATTCCGACAAGTTCCAGAGCCTGATTTATGTATCCGAATTTACCGCTCAGGATCCAACGCCATACTACTGCTGAAGCCACCCAGGAGGTGATAACCGGTGTATAGAAGATAATCCGGTATATATTTCTCCCTTTAAAATCTTTATTTAAAAGCATGGCAATGATCATCGAGGTAATCATAATTGCCGGAACATACATTAGTAAGTATTGAAGATTATGCCATAAGGTCTTCCCAATTTCAGCATCGGAAAATAGTGCTTTGTAATTATCCAGCCCGACAAACTTTGCTTCTGATAAGGGGCGCAGGATATCATATTCCATAAAGCTGTAAAAAACTGAAGCAATCATAGGCAGCAGACAGAATACCAGCAGCCCGACCATTGATGGCAATAAAAACATAATAATTACAATTCGTTTTATCTTTTTATTAGGTATATACATTTATGCCTCCTTAACCGACTCTCTTTCCACAATTTCAATCGGTATGACATAGTTCTGCTTTCCTTTCAGTTTATTGGTTGCAAGACCGATCACCATCTTAGCGGCACGTTCTCCCTTCGCAGCCACATTCTGATTGACCGTTGTCAGAGCCGGATTGGTTACCTTTGCGATAAATACGTCATCAAAGCCTATGACGGAAATATCATCCGGAACCGAAAGTTTCAACTGGCCCAGTCCTTTCATCAAGCCCATCGCCAGAATATCAGCCGTACAGAATACTGCGGTCACTTCGTTTTTATACTGTTTTATTTTTTCGGCCGCTTCTACGCCATACCAATAATCC
The DNA here is from genome assembly GCA_023414985.1 of Bacillota bacterium. GTDB lineage: Bacteria > Bacillota > Clostridia > Lachnospirales > Lachnospiraceae > Mobilitalea. Next base: position 14,077 of record JAEZLY010000174.1, read on the forward strand.
ACATTTCCGCATAGTACATATTTATCCTGGTACTTTAAGTTACTTTCTTCCAGCGCATCACGATATCCATTTAATCTTTCATAATTTACGCTGTCTTCCCCTACTGTTCCTGTAATTAGCGCAATATTTCTATGACCTTTGTCTAATAAATACTTCGTTGCAAGGTATCCGCCGTAACGGTCATCAATTCCTAGAGTACTGAAATGATTACTTTTGACATAGCTGTCTACCATAATGATTGGAATATCTGATTTCTCCAGCTCCTGCTGCTCATCCTCAGAATTGATTCCCAGGATTACTATTCCGTCCAGATTTCGTTTCTTTGCAACCTGAATATAATTCTCATCTACGTTGGTTCCCGAAATCAATACATGATATCCGTTAATTCTGCAGGTGTATTCAAAGCTGCTTAAGAATTCAGAATAAAAAGGATTGGAAAACATAAATTCCTTTTTCGGTTCGGTCTGAGGGATAACTACACCGATCAAATTCGATTTATTATTCGCCAGAATTCTGCCTGACAAATTAGGAACGTAATTCAGCTTCTTAATTGCCGCCTGCACTCGTTCCACTGTCTCGGGGCTTAAGCTCTCACTCGATTTATTATTCATTACATAGGATACTGTAGCAATCGACACTCCAGCCTCCGCAGCTACTTCTTTAATGCCAACTCTCTTTCCCATTGGAAACCTCCTTCATATGTGTTAGACTTAACCGTTTAAGTCAATTATATAAGCCAATATAAGTTTCGTCAAGGGTCGATACCCTGGCTGATTTAAAAAAGTTGCATATGGTTAAATTTTGAATTGAATATTGAAACGTTTAAATCAAATTTATAGATTAAAATACTCATCAAGTAAAAAATATTGTGCAACTTAGTTAATATAATATCGCTATTACGGGATATGTAGTAATATTATTACAAACACATATTTTGTAATAGTCGCTTTATTACTTAAACCTTTAACCTAATTATAGATACGTTTCTGTGAATTGTCAATACGTATTTTATCTATTCTTTCATTATTTATTACTGATTGACTTCCTTTATCTCTGAAGTGTCTTTGGTAATACGGATCTGATAGGTTTTCCCCTTATATTGATAAGAGAAGGTTAGTCTTTCCCAGGAAGCAGGCAGCTTCGGTTCAACAATCAATACCCCATCCTTATCCTTCAACCCTGCAAATCCGCGTACCACTGCCTGCCAGGTAATACCGAAGGCAGCAAAATGCATGCCTTCTATTCCTGTATTATCCATGACATTCTCGATATCCAGAAACAGACTCTTAAGAAAATACTCCTCCGCTTTCGCGCTGACACTCAAATCTGACGCCAGAATCGAGTGCACTCCATAGCTCAGACTGGAATCATGCAATGTTAGCGGCTCATAATAATTCCAGGCAGCTTGCTTCTGATTCCCTGTAAAGTCCTCCGGCAGCATAGTCATCAAGAGCAGCAGATCAGCCTGCTTCAGAACCTTATATCTTTGCAGTCGATCAAAACAGATCGTCCGATATAGCGGAATTCCCTCTGTTTTATAGGCTGTGATATCCAGCGCCTCCAGCCTCTGAAAAGTTTCGTCCTGAAGATATAGGTCTTCCGCTTTCTGATAGGGAATCTTCAGTTTTTGGAGGATATCGTGCCACTGATTTAACTCGAACTCCTCCAGACCAATCTGCTTCCGTAGCTCATCTAATCGGTCCGGTGCCTTTTCCATTAGAAAATCAATGCCGTTCAGCGCAAGCTGAAGGTTATATCGGATCAACCAGTTGGTATAGGTATTATTCACAGTGATACCGCAATATTCATCCGGTCCCTTGACAAAAAGTAGATTATAAACATCCTCTGCCGGGTCATAGGTAAGCCTGCTGGTCCAATATCTTGCAGTTTCAAGATAGACCTCTATCGCATATTTCTCTAAAAATTCCAGGTCACCTGTCTCTCTGCAATACTGATCAATTGCGAAAGTCACATCTGCGGTAACATGTACTTCGCTGCTACCGATGTCCCAGCTTTCACATTGTTCTCTTCCATCAATTGAACACATCCACGGATATCTTGCTCCTTTTAAATTCATCCGTTCCGCGTTCCTACGGGCATCCTCCAGCATGAGGCACCGGTATTTTACCAGGTTTCTCGCGGCTTTCGGATAGGTTCCGATATAGAAGGGCAGCATAAAAATATCTGTATCCCAGAAGTAGCAGCCTTTATACCTCCCATGCATGATGCCCCTTGCACCGATATTAAC
>JAEZLY010000214.1 GCA_023414985.1 Bacillota bacterium
ATCACAGACTGTGGCGATTGCCGTATAAGAAAGCAATTCCGAAATAAGTTCCTCCTTATCCTCCACATCATGTCCTTCCATAAGCGCACAGCATAATTTAAACGCAATGGCCGCACCGCATAGACCCGGATAAGGATAGGTGCAATCGGGTCGCTTCGGATTGATGACAGCATCTGCATCCGGCAGCTGTACCCGGCTATTTTTCTTCTGTTCTATATTGTCGGTGCTAACATACTCCTGCTCCAGCGTAACAGCTGCTTCACCGAAGAAGTCCCCATTCCCTACTGCTTCAAGAAGATTATGGTGGTCTGTAACGATCACAGTCATTCCATAGCTTTTCGCCAGGGCTACCTGTTCCATCGCTACAATACCGTTATCACAGGTCAGAAGGGTATCGATCTGTTCGCTTCGGGCTTCCTCCACCATCTGGTTATTCATGCCGTAACCGTCCTTAATTCGGTCAGGTATTTCATAATCCACATCGGCACCCAACCTCTTCAGTATACGGTACAGAAGATAGGTCGATACCACACCGTCCACGTCATAGTCTCCGATGATTCGTATCTTCTTTTCCGTCGATATCTTATGATTTAGAATGGCACAGGCCTTCTCCATATCCTTAAGCAAAAAAGGATCATGCAGGTCAGAAAGGCTGGGTTGTAAAAACCCGGCTATCTCCTCCGGCTCTGTTAAGCCCTTATTTACCAGACATCTGGCCAGCACCTCACTGACCCCGCATTTTTGCATAATCAGCTGGAAATCTGCCTTCTTATTCTTAAGAACCCAATTCTCCATGACAATCATCCATTCTGCCGATCATTGTGAATAGGATCAGCGAATTATTTTCATCAATCCAATGATAAAACAAGGATCAATTTATTCCTCTGCCGCTTTCAGCATGATTGCACACTCGACGCGCTTTCTCTGCAGCTTACAGCCGATGTCGTAAGCATCGTTTAAGTCCTCATGGAACTTATAGGAATTGGCGGCACAGCCACCGCTGCAATAGAACTTGGCAAAGCAATCCTTACATTTATCCTTGGAATATACGTTGCATTGTTTAAATTCTTCCCGTAATTCAGGCTTAACGATGCCTTCCTCCACATTTCCCATCAGAAATTCGGGGATGCCTACAAACTGATGGCAGGGATACAAATCTCCCCATGGAGTTACCGCCAGGTACTCCGTACCCGAACCGCAGCCGGATAGACGTTTCGCAACGCAGGGGCCTCCTGATAAGTCTATCATGAAATGGAAGAAGTTGAACTCCTTCCCTTCCTTCTTGTATTCCAACATCAGCTTCGCAAGACGGTCATACTCCTCATATAATGCAGGCAGATTCTCTTCCGTAATTGCATAGCTGTCCTCAGGAAGAGCGACGACAGGCTCCACGGAGATCTGCTTGAAGCCCAGATCTGCAAGATGCTTTACATCCTCACTAAAATCCAGATTATTATGGGTAAAGGTTCCGCGGACATAGTAGTTGGTCTGGTTTCTGCTTTCCGCGAGCTTCTGGAACTTCGGCAGGATCAGCTCATAGCTGCCCTTTCCGTTGCGGCTGGGACGCATCCGATCATTGACCTCCTTGCGTCCGTCAATGCTGAGTACGACATTGCTCATCTCCCTGTTGGCAAATTCCATGACCTCATCATCCAAAAGAACACCGTTGGTGGTCAGGGTAAAACGGAACTTCTTGTTATGCAGCTCCTCCTGTTCCCGACCGTATTTCACCAAATCCTTCACAACCTGCCAGTTCATCAACGGTTCACCACCGAAGAAATCCACTTCAAGGTTCCTGCGGCTACCGGAGTTCTGAATGAGGAAATCAAGCGCTTTCTTCCCTACCTCATAGCTCATCAGTTCCCGATGGCCCTTATATTCTCCTTCTTCCGCAAAGCAGTATCTGCAGGCAAGGTTACAATCATGGGCGATATGAAGACACAGTGCCTTGACAACTGTCTGGCGCTGCTTAAAGTCCTTGATATAATCCTCATAGATATCCTTCGTAAAGAGAGCTCCGTCCTGTTTTAACTGCTCGACATCGTCAATCGCTTCCTTGATCTGGCAGACCAACGACTGTACATCATCCGTAAAATTCTCCAGGCAGCATTCCCTTTTCGTGATCAGGGACATATACTGGGGCTTGGAATATTTCTCAACCATGGCACTGAGGATACTGTCCTTATCATGCTCCTCATACATTGCGATGATATCATATGCAAGGTCGTCAACTACATGGATCATTCCGCTGTTCACATCCAGCACGATATTATAACCGTTGCTCTTATATTGATGAATCACGTTCATTTCCTCCTACTTTAGGTAAAGGCTCACATTTTTGCGAGACCATTTTCACTTCACGACGAATGGGACTGTCTCATAATATCTTCCGAACTCTCATCCCGAAAATATTATTAGGCAGTCCCATGTAATTGCAAATCCAGATTGCGTACTCTATGTACTGACTATCTATTTGTTTTCACAGCTCTGATTGCCAACTGTACAGGATGTCTTACATGCTGACTGGCAGGATGTCTGACATTCTCCACAACCACCCTTTTTCATGGTATCCTTTAAGTTTCTTGTGTTTAAAGTCTTGATATGCTTCATATGAATAAGCCTCCTTAGCATCTATTAACTTTTGCTATTATATCACAAGTATATGTTTATGGAAAGAGTTTTTTGCAAATCCAGAATTATGAATTTATAGAGCTGAATCCGGTTAAAACTCATCCCAGACTGTTTTATTTGTTTTCCTCCCACAGGATTTTTAGGCCTCTTTTGATTAATTCAGAGAATTCCGGATATGCATCCGGCAGAATTCCGGAATCAGTAATGATGGTCTGATCTACAGTTAATGGAGCGAAGCTGACCAGAGAACGTTTTCCGAATTTTTCGCTTTCAGCCAGCAGATAAACTTCTCGTCCTGCCTCGATAATCGCTTTTTTTATGGGGGCCTCTTCGAGGGAGGTGGTGCTCAACCCCCACTCTGCTGAAACAGCGCAAGGAGCTGCAAACACCTTATCCACCTTTAATTTCTCAATTGCTTTTACCGTATCAATCCCAAAGGAATTGGCCGCTTTCTGATGAACAATTCCTCCAATCATGATCAGATTCAGTTTCGCCTCTGAGTGAACGATCTCATAGGCAATCATGATTGAATGGGTGATCACAGTCAAATTCTCATAATCGCCTAAAAAAGGAATCAACTCCGCTACAGTTGTGGAGCCATCCAGAAAAATCGTATCTCCATCTTGAATAAAGGAAGCTGCAAGCGCTGCTATTCCTTCCTTACTCTCTTTATTTGATTTCAACCGTTCGGAATAAGAGGGAGCGTAGCTCGCTTTTTTAGGTAGAACTGCTCCGCCATAGGTTCTCTCCAAAATACCTTTTTGCTCCATAATTCTTAAGTCTCTGCGGATCGAATCATCTGATACATGAAATAAATCACTTAATTCCTGAACCTCTATTCTTCCTTTTTCTTTAATCAACTGCTGAATTGCATGATGTCTTTCTTCTATAAACATACCTACCCCTCCCGAATAGTTAAGAATATGTTGATTGTTTCACGATTTTTCATAGCTTTCCTACTTATTCATATTTTACACAATTCTATTTTTATTGTAAACACTCAATTTGTTGATATTATATGCATCCGTGCTTTTGCGTTATTGTTCACATTCATTCTTGATTGTTCACAATTAATATGTTATGATAGACAAAAAAGATAAGGAGTGTTCGATATGTCTAAATTGCGGATTGGGTTGATTGGTTTTGGAGCCTGGACAAGAAATGCATATCTTCCGGCACTACAGTATGATAATCGCGCTAAGGTAACCGCTGTGACTGCTGCTTCAGAGCAGACAAGACACTTTGCAAAGGAGCTGTTCGGAGAAGGAGTCACTGTCTACGACAGCTATGAAGCACTTTTGAAGCATCCGGAGCTCGATGCTGTCATGATAGCGGTACCAGACAGGTTCCATCATTCGGTATTATCCGATGTTGTCTCCGCCGGCATTCCGGTATTCTATGAACCCCCGATTGCGGATACCCGGGAGGAGATGCTGGCTATGATCAATTGTTTACTGAATTCCAGACAGCTTACCTTTGCCGATCTGGAATTAGGATATCACCCGGCGATAGCCCGTACAATCCAATTGATTTCTGCAGATACCATCGGCTCATTACATAAAGTAACCATTACCCTGAATTCTAATTGGGGTGCGGATCCTCAGTCGGATATCTGTCTCTTAAACCACATGACTTGCTGGTATGTTGATGTTCTGAATCGTATCATCGGTTCCATACCCAACCGGGTATTAGTCCTCGATGGCTATAGTAATTCCGGACGTAAGCAGACCATCAGCACCGGAATTTTTGATTATTCCGGGATCTGGGGTATCATCAAAGCAAATATCAGCAGTCCTGATCGTCTTTTGCTTCATATTGAAATCACAGGAGATAAGGGAGAGGTTTTCATTGATTTTCTGAAAGGGGAATTATGTTACCGCTCTACTGATCATCCCGAGTGGAGAAAGGAAGACTGTTCCCCCTTGAAGCCCTATGCAGATTGGCCGGGAGTACGGGAATCTGTGTCGGCATTTCTGGACGCTGTAGAGAATTCTTCTCCGGGCTGCGGGAATGCAGATGCCGTTGCCAAATTGAATCTGATCGGACTGGCTCTGGAAGAATCCAAGGATTTGGGTACCTGGGT
>JAEZLY010000234.1 GCA_023414985.1 Bacillota bacterium
CATGTGCGGAGAAGCTATGAACTGATTAATCAATTTCTGAATAAAGATAGCAGGCATAATACAATTAATTGAAGATAAACCGGTAGAAAATCGTTAATAATTACTGGATAGAGATACCAGCCTGAAAGGGGGTAGATGGGTACATGACCAGAAGAAAACCGGTGGAGTGGCTGAGATTGGATAATGCGGCTAAGATATTTCCTTCGAATACCAATGAAAAGGATACCAAGGTATTCCGCTTTGTCTGCGAGTTAAAGGAAGAGATCGATAAGGAGATCCTTCAGCAGGCGCTGGATAAAGCACTACCTATGTTCCCGAGCTATCAGACGGTGTTAAGAAGAGGTATGTTCTGGTATTATTTCGATAGTACAGAGGAGAAGCCGGAGGTGGTGGAAGAGCATAGGCTGCCCTGCAGTATGTTGTATCACGCCAATCGGAAGAACCTGCTGTTTGAAGTTTCTTATTATAATAAAAGAATTAACCTGGAGATGTACCACGCCTTAACAGACGGAACAGGTGCACTTGGGTTTTTAAAGACAATCGTATATTATTATCTGACGATAAAGCACGCGGAGGAATTTCACGATAAGCTTCCGAAGCTGGATTATGACGCTTCCTTTACGCAGAAGATGGATGACAGCTTCTTAAAGCATTACAGCGGCGACAGAAAGCTGGACAAGATCAAGATTAACCGTGCCTACCGGATTACCGGAAGGCGCTCGATTGATAATCGTCTAAGGGTCATCGAGGGCGAGATGTCAGTAAAGGAGGTTCTGGAGCTGGCGCATCGTTATGACACGACCATGACGATTTACCTGACTGCTTTATATATGAAGGCTATCTCCATGGAGATGCCGCTGCGTGCACGGAAGAATCCCGTCACACTGACGGTTCCGGTGAACCTAAGAACATATTTTCCGTCCGTTACCGCCAGGAATTTTTTCTGCACCATCAGTATCAGTTATAACTTCAGTAAGAATTCGGATAACCTCGAGGATATCATCACATCGGTCAAAGAGAGCTTTGCCAGGGAACTGACAGAGGAGAAGCTCAGAACTCATATCAACAGATTATCAGCGCTGGAACACAATGTCTTTCTTCGGGTCTTTCCGCTGGTGATTAAGGATTATGTTCTCCAATTCGCCAATTACTTAAGCAGCCGAGGGATTACGGCAACCTTATCAAATCTCGGCAGAATAACCATAGCTAGAGAGTTGGCTCCCTATATCCACCTGTTTGACTGTTTCACCAGTGCGAGAAGACCGCAGATCTGTATGTGTTCCTTTGAGGATACCCTGGTTATCAGCCTGGTGTCCCCTTATGTTGGTACAGATATCCAGAAGAATTATTTTCGTATGCTGACCAAGGAAGGCGTAACAATCACTGTAGCTTCAAACAATAAGGAGATATAATGCTTGGAACAAGGTAGGAAGGGCGGCAGGTATGGAGGAGATTATGCTGAGTTGTGATAATTGTAAGGTATCCCTGAAGGGAAATTTTGAGGTATGTCCACTGTGTGGCGGTATCGTTCACAATGATAGTGAGCAGACAGAAGAGGTGTTTCCTAATCTCCCGACGATCTTTCAGGAGTTTAACTTCTTCATCAGACTAATGCTGCTTCTGTCAATTGTTGCAATCGTTGCCAGCTTTGCGGTCAACCTGATCTTTACCAGAGAATCCCGCTGGTCTTTTATTGTGGCAGGCGGTGTTGGCTGTATGTGGTTAAGCATGTTTTTCATCATTCGGAAGAAGAGTAATATTCCGAAGACAATCCTATGGCAGGTGGTTCTGATCGGTGTACTTTCCGTCCTTTGGGATCGATCTATGGGTTGGATCGGCTGGTCCATCGATTTTGTTATTCCGAGTATCTGCGTCGGTGCGATGATTGTCATGGCAATTGCAGCAAAGATTGTAAAAATCAGTGTGAGAGATTTGACGGTATATTTTCTGATTGATGCCTTATTTGGTTTTGTCCCGATCATATTTATCATCTTTGGCGGATTGAATGTGCTCTTTCCCTCCGTCATTTGCGTCGCTGCCAGCGTGATCAGCATATCTGCTTTGATGTTATTTCAGGGGGATAATATGAAAGCTGAATTAAAGAAGAAAATGCATATTTAAATTATAGAACAAAGGGGAATAAGATTATGAACAGTTTTCGATTAAAATGGATTGCAATCATTACCATGGTGATTGATCATGTAGCAGCTGTACTGCTGCCGGAATCTTCACCTGCATGGATGGTTATGCGTATTATTGGCCGTTTGGCTTTTCCGATCTTTGTATTTCTTCTGGTAGAAGGCTTTTTCCATACCAGAAATGTAAATAAATATCTGATCCGACTCGGTATCTTTGCCTTGCTGTCTGAAGTTCCCTTCGACCTCGCCTTTTATGGAACGGTAATCGAATTTACGCATCAGAACATCTTCCTTACACTGTTTCTTGGTCTGGCCTGTATCTACTTGATGAGTATTGTGGAGAAAAAGTACGGGAAGAGCTCGATACTGACCAATGTCTTAAACGGTGTGATTACTCTGATCTTCTGCATTGTGGCTTATGTTCTTCGTACAGATTACAACTATGCGGGTATCCTGTTGATTTCAGCATTTTATCTCTTCCGCGGCAATAAGGTTCTGCAGACCTTTACTCTGTTTTTTGTATCCGCCTTTATCCTTGGCTATATTAATGTATTTGCTACACTGGCAATTATTCCGATCGCATTTTATAACGGAGAAAAGGGCAAAAGCATGAAGTATTTCTTCTATGTCTTTTACCCTGCGCATCTTCTTATTTTAGCGGGAATCAATCTTCTTCTCTAGGCTCTGGAGACAGGTTCCCTGGATAAACCGGAAGCATTCTGTCCGGAACTGTTGCGGACATGTTCTCCCGAGGAATACTTCTGAGTGGGATAATAGTATTTTTCATCAAAATCTTTGACGCTGCTTTGGGATGGAAAACGGTAGTAGGTCTTTTTCACAGGTTCATAATACATGTTTATAATCCTCCTGCCTAATTAACATTTCTGATATTATTGTTCGTAAGACTCAAAGCTTCTATACAGGAAATGCAGTGCAGTATTCAATAACAAATGAAAAAATACATAAAAATGGTTAAAAAATTCACTCTGACATCAGGGATTGGAGAAATTTATGGTAATGCTTTCTATTACAGAGGTAAAGCAGTTTATGGCTAAGCTTCTGGCTCAAAATACATTTGATGATTTTATCCTTCGCGAAATGGAGCTTTCTACGTTTGTCAATTATTCCGTAAACGGAAAGCTGAACGAAGCCTTTTATACGCCGGAGGAGCTCGAAGAACGCGGAGCGGGCAGGTATGCACTGTGGAGCGAGATTCGAAGCATCGCATATTCGATGATAAAAGGGAATAAGACACCGCTTACTCTGAAAATTGTCTTCCAGCTTCCGCCGGATCGTACTGATGCTTTGATTGCACAGTCAGGAGGAAGGATTAAACAGGAAGAAGTCGGTGGCTTATATATGAATGTCAGATTTGAAAATAATGAACTTCATATCATCACCGGTACGGCAATCAAGACCTTTACACTGGATAAGACTCTGGAACAGGAATGGGACAAGGAAGTTGTCCGCATACTGAAGGAACAGAGTATTGTTAGCACTCTTGTTTAAAGAGTGCTAATTTTATCTTGACATTTCAAATTCTCAGTATTATCATAACACTTGAGGAATTTTACAAGACAAAGGAGTTGTTAAATCATGAGCAAAGAACGTGGTAATTTATCAATTCATTCAGAGAACCTTTTCCCGATTATTAAGAAATGGTTGTACTCCGATCATGATATTTTTGTCAGAGAGTTAATCTCCAATGGCAGTGATGCAATTACAAAGCTAAAGAAGCTGGAGATTATGGGTGAGGCAAATATTCCGGAGGATAATCACTATCAGATTACGGTGACTGTTAATCCGGAGCAGAAGACCATTCGTTTTTCCGATAACGGTATTGGTATGACAGCGGATGAAGTAAAAGAATATATCAATCAGATCGCATTTTCCGGTGCGCAGAAGTTTCTGGAACAATATAAGGATAAGACCAATGAGGATCAGATCATCGGACATTTCGGTCTTGGCTTTTATTCGGCCTTCATGGTATCGTCAAGAGTTTCAATCGATACGCTTTCCTGGCAGCCGGATGCACAGCCTGTTCATTGGGAATCTGACGGTGGAACAGAATATGAGATGAGCGATGGGGGCAGAACCGAGCGCGGTACGGAAATCACTCTCTTCTTAAATGAAGAAAGCTATGAATTTTCCAATGAATACCGTGTGAAGGAGGTTCTTCAGAAGTATTGCTCCTTCATGCCGGTAGAAATTTATTTTGTCAATGCAAATGCAAAGAAGGAAGAAGCTAAGGATGAAGTCATCGATGCTTCCGTAGATCAGGATGGAACCGTAGAGGAAGCGAAGCAGGAGGAGAATAAGCCTCAGCCGATCAATGATGTGAATCCTCTCTGGGCAAAGCATCCGAACGACTGTAAGGATGAGGACTATAAGAAGTTCTACCGTGATGTATTCCATGATTATAAGGAACCTCTTTTCTGGATCCACTTAAACATGGATTATCCCTTTAACTTGAAGGGTATTCTGTATTTCCCGAAGATCAATACAGAATATGATTCGCTGGAAGGACTGATCAAGCTGTACAGCAATCAGGTATTTATCGCAGATAATATCAAGGAAGTGATTCCGGAG
>JAEZLY010000154.1 GCA_023414985.1 Bacillota bacterium
GCAGAACCCCTGCTGCCTGCTATGATCAGAATCTTTCCATAGGTTCCTTTATTACTGTAATTCCTTCTTGTCGGTAATCTTTGAAGATCATTCTCTTCATAATAAAAAGTGTCCGGCTTAGCCTGTATCGTTGCCTCTTCCGGAAATCCTATATCTGCGACCGTAATGGTTCCTGCATATTCCGCTCCCGGATACAGCAGTAAACCATTCTTACAATGACCAAAGGTAACTGTCTCGTCAGCACGAACCGCAGTATTCATGACTCTGCCGTTATCAGAATTGATACCGGAGGGAACATCAACTGCATAGACCAGATGCCTGCCTTCATTCACCAGCCGAACCGCTTCCTCCTGAAGCCCTGACACATCTCTGGAAAGGCCGATGCCGAATATTGCGTCAATAATAACATTATATTCAGGAAGCTTGTTACAGTTTTCAAGGCAAATTCCCAATTTCCGTGCAATCAGAAGCTGTTCTTTCATCTGATTGGAGCACTTCTCTTCCTCTCCCAGCAATACAATAGAGACAGAATATCCCTGTAAATGCAGAAGCCTGGCTGCTGCCACACCGTCACCGCCGTTATTACCGGTACCGCAAACAGCAAGAATACGGTCCGTCTTCATAATCCTCTGCTGCATCCGTACTACAAGCGCATTGGCAGCCCGTTCCATCAGCTCCATCGCCGGTATTCCAAGCTTATGAATTGTATAATCATCGATACTTTTCATAATCTTTGAATCAACCGAAAACCTCATCCCGATATCCCTCCATAAACAAATGTCAACATGATTTACAACGCCTTTTCGCCAACGACAAAGGCATTGGCGTACTCTTTGGTATTGGAGATGGAAACATGAATTGCCGAGATCCCCTGTTCCCTCGCCAGCTCCTCCGCTTTGCCGTACAGATTAACATAGGGCTTTCCCAAAGGTGTGCGGAGAACCTCAATATCCAAAAGAAAGAATTGCCGGAAGCCTGTACCGAGCATCTTCGCCACAGCCTCCTTCACCGCGAAATTATCCGCAGCCTTCTTCCTGTCCGCTCTGATCAGTTCAAGCTCCGGCCCGGTAAAGCAACGCTTTAAGAAGCTTTCCTTCTCGCAGGCCTTTTGTATTCTTGCCACTTCGATCAAATCCACTCCAATTCCGGTGATCATCGCGTCCCTCCATTCCTTTGATCATTTCACTTATCGTATCACGAATCTTTCAGATACACAAACAGGGGATGGCGAATAAATCGCTTACCCCTGTTTATTTTACCTTTTATTCTGTTCTTTATCAATCATTTCCATGATATCTGCTCCCAGAATATCATGCATATATGTATAGATCATAGAATTTTTCGCTTCTAAGTCCTGCTTGATCAGTATTTTCTCCTTTAGTTCCTCTCTGATCCTGCTAATCCATTCCGTCACTTCCGCGAGTTCTTCCCTATTCTCCTCCAGCTGTTCATAGAATAAGTGAATGCTTTCCGCCATTAGCTCTTCATTTACCTGCTTAATCTGGTAAGGTAGTTCTGCAAGCTCTTCCATTGCTGTCTCTGTCTTGGAATTAATCTGATTGACATAATGACTGTTGCGATCCAGCTTTCTATCCTTAGCCATCCGGAGCCGCTCCCTGCCGGTATCCATATTCACAACGATATCCTTTAAGAGATTTGCCTTCAGCTCTTTCATATCCTTGATGCCGTTCACAAGCCGACCCTGTCTTTTCAGGAGGTGATTGACCTTCATCTCCAGTTCACGGATGAGCATCGTCTTATTATCCTCCGGAAAAAGCTCATGCCAGCGATTATCCAAGGTCAGAATTGGCAGCTTCTTATCCTTAATGATACGAATAAAATCTGGTCTCCTGTCCTTCCTACCCATATGCAAACGCCCCTTCCATACCGGCCGACAGTTACTCCTTCATGTCCTCTTTCCCTGATAGTCTGTAGGACAGCTTCATAAGGCTTTCGGCAAGATGAACATTCTCAACCGTAACATCCTTCGGCAGATTCAAATCCGTCGGAGCAAAATTCCAGATGCCCTTGACGCCCCATTTTGCAAGATCAGCTGCAAGCTGAGGAGCCTTTGTCTTCGGCACGGTAATAGCGGCTATATCTACTTTATTACTCTTTATATATTCCTCAAGCTCTTCTGAAGAACGAACGATATTCCCCCTGATCTGTGTCCCGATCAGCTTGGGACTGATATCAAAAATACCTTTGACAAAAAAGCCTCTACGCTCAAAATCCACATAATTGGCAAGAGCCTGTCCCAGGTTACCTGCTCCGATGATAATCAAATTATATTTAGTATCCAATCCCAATATCTTACCGATTTCAGAATGGAGATATTCTACATTATAGCCATAGCCCTGCTGTCCAAAACCGCCAAAATTGTTCAGATCCTGTCTGATCTGAGACGCTGTTACTTTCATCTTTTCGCTTAATTCCTTCGAGGAGATGCGTACTACATCCTTCTCCAGTAAATCTCCCAAATATCTATAATATCTAGGTAATCTGTTGATTACCGCCTTGGAAATTTCCTTCTTGTACAATGATTTTCCTCCTTCTCTGGCTAAATCTACTATATTATTATATTTGATTGTTAATAATAAGTCAATCTAATACTATAAGGACAATTTACTTATAAGTATATGTTGATTCTGTGCTTTTATCATTACACAGCCTATTCCGGTACATTTTTCAAAGTCACCTTTCGTCATCTCTTCTTTACTTGACCTATCTCCTATGATAAAATAAAGGGCAGTGATTACATAAGCATTACAAATTGCGTATAAAAATTCAGGTTTTATAAAGTGAATCGATCCTAATTCAATTGTGTATATTGTGCTTATGTCCAAATTTACAGTTGTATGTAAGAATGGAGATTTTTATGATTTTAGCATGTCAGAATATAGGGAAGGCCTTCGGTACGGACCAGATACTGCAGAACGTCTCTTTCCATGTCAACGAAAGGGAAAAGGTTGCAATTGTCGGGATCAATGGTGCCGGAAAATCCACCTTATTAAAAATAATTATGAAAGAATTGCCGGCGGATGAGGGTGAGGTTATCCTCTCCAAGGGAAGTACCATCGGTTATCTTGCACAGCACCAGAATCTTTCTTCCGAGAATTCCATTCTGTCTGAAATGATGACCGTAAAACAGGATATCATCAATCTGGATCGGAATATCAGAACGCTGGAGCAGGATATGAAGCACGCCGACGGGGACAGGCTAAAGCAGATGCTCGATACCTATACCCGTTTGACTCATGAGTTCGAACTTAAGAATGGCTATGCTTACCAAAGTGAGGTAATCGGAATTCTGAAAGGGCTCGGCTTCGGTGAGGAGGAATTCGATAAGCGCGTAAATATGCTTTCCGGCGGACAGAAGACAAGAATTGCTCTGGGCAAATTGCTGTTATCTAAGCCTGATATCATCCTGCTCGACGAGCCAACCAATCACCTGGACTTAATCTCCATTGCCTGGCTTGAGACCTTCCTTCTAAACTATAACGGAGCGGTTGTGGTTGTTGCCCATGACCGTTATTTTCTGGATAAGGTTGTCTCCAAGGTTGTCGAGCTGGATCATACCAAGAGCACAAGCTTTGATGGTAATTATTCGGCCTATGCCGAAAAAAAATCTATGCTGGTAAATATCATGCTGAAGCAGTATCTGAACCAACAGCAGGAAATCAAGCATCAGGAGGAGGTCATCGCCAAGCTGCGTTCCTTCAACCGTGAGAAATCCATCAAGCGTGCAGAAAGCCGGGAGAAAATGCTGGAGAAGATCGAGCGGGTGGAACGACCGACAGAGAATTCCCAGATGCATTTTTCCTTAGAACCAAGAATCGTAAGCGGAAATGATGTACTGACCATCACCGGTTTGAGCAAGGCATATGATAAGCTGACTCTTTTTACAGATCTGGACTTCGAGATCAAGCGTGGGGAGAAGGTTGCCATCATCGGTAATAACGGTACCGGAAAGACAACCATCCTTAAAATCATCAATGGTCAGGTATTCGCTGACCGGGGTGACGTGAAGCTGGGCACCAAGGTGCATGTCGGTTATTACGACCAGGAGCATCAGGTATTGGATCCGGAAAAGACTCTGTTTGATGAACTTCAGGATGCCTATCCTCATCTGGACAATACTGCTATCCGTAATATTCTGGCTGCCTTTCTATTTACCGAGGACGATGTCTTCAAGAGAATCAGGGATATCAGCGGCGGTGAACGCGGTCGTGTCTCACTGGCTAAACTGATGCTCTCCGAGGCAAATTTCCTGATCCTGGATGAACCGACCAACCACCTGGATATCGCTTCGAAGGAAATCCTTGAGAACGCCATCAATCATTATAGCGGCACGGTTTTATATGTATCCCATGACCGTTACTTTATCAACAAAACTGCAACCAGAATTCTTGATCTGACCGAACAGAACCTATTGAACTATATCGGTAATTATGATTACTATCTGGAGAAAAAGCCTGAGGTGGAAGCTGCCTACTTAAGAAAACCGGATAACGCTGTGAAGGTATCTCCCGGTAATTCAGGAAGTTCGGGAAGTACTTCCCGTATCAATGCTTTTCCTGCCTCCTTTCCCTCCTCGTCCTCTTTCGCTGCTTCTACAGACGTAGAATCTGAGAACAAGATGAGCTGGCAACAGCAAAAGGAAGAACAGGCCCGGATTCGTAAGAGAAAAAGCGATTTAAAAAAGACCGAGGATGAGATCCATGAATTGGAGACGCGGAACGAAGAAATAGACCTACTGCTGACAAAGGAAGAAGTGTTTACGAATGTCCAAAAACTTCTGGAGCTGAATAACGAAAAGAAGAATCTCGAAGAAAGGCTCCTGGAATTAATGGAATTATGGGAGACACTGGCTGCTGAAGAATAGTCGTCGTAGCTGAATAAAATGCCTTCAGCAAAAGGTTATTTCTCATAGGAATAAAAAAGAAAGTACCGGCTTCCTGCTGATACCATAGGAAGTCGGCACCTTCTCTTTTCGATCTTAATTTTATAAAATCTTATGTCATTTTAAAGTTTAAAAAGCCCTATCATATTTTATTTTTACAGACCTTGTTCACTGATGTTTTTGATGGTATTGATGATATGCTCGTGAGCAAGGGCTTCTGCAAGCTCTCCGTCCCTCTTCTTGATGGCATCCACGATAGCAGCATGCTCCTTACTGGATTTCTTTGCTCTGTTCGGCATAGCA
Source organism: Bacillota bacterium (assembly GCA_023414985.1). Taxonomy (GTDB): domain Bacteria; phylum Bacillota; class Clostridia; order Lachnospirales; family Lachnospiraceae; genus Mobilitalea. Next base: position 5,207 of record JAEZLY010000154.1, read on the forward strand.
AGCGTAATCTTACGAACCCGCTCCACATAATGGTGGAAATCGGTAAGCACATGCTCCAGTATCTTACTGCCCGAGGCTTTGTAGATCAATTCATGGAATTTGTTATCCAGCTCCACAAGTTGTTCGTAGTGGCTTCTCCTCGCGTGGAAGTCAGAAAGATACAGAACCTCCTCTAAGGCCTCAATCTGTGCCTCCGTAATATGTTCACAAGCCCATTTTGCACATAAGCCCTCCAGATAAGAACGGATTACATAGATATCATGGATATCCTTCTGAGTGATACCGGTAACATAAGCACCCTTATTGGGAATCATGGTTACCAGCCCTTCCAGCTCCAGCTGCCTCAAGGCCTCACGGACCGGAGTACGGCTGACTCCCAGCTCTATTCCTATGGTATTCTCCTTCAGTTCCTCATTCTCCTGATAGACTCCGGACAAAATATCCTCTCGTAACTTATTGAACACACGACCACGTAAGGAATATTTATCCGTCACCTCTTTGTGAAGATCAAAATCCTCCAAGGAATTCCCTCCTTAATCCGCTGATTATTTCAGTGCTTACAAATATCCTCTGCTTAGTTCATTGCCTCGATTGTTTCCATCAGATAATCAGCAAACTGTGCTCCGGTTGCTCCGGTCGCTCTGCCGGTGGTTACAACCTTTCTTTCTGTCACGGTACAGATATCCAAGGCATGATAGAGTTTATCCGCTTCCTTCGTATAACCGATGTGAGCCAGCAGCATCGCTCCGGCACGGATCATACTGCAGGGATCTGCATAGATATCTCTTCCCTCATCTACCATTCGAGGTGCGGAGCCGTGGATTGCTTCAAACATCGCATATCTCTTTCCGATATTGGCACTTCCGGCTGTTCCTACACCACCCTGGAATTCAGCTGCCTCATCCGTAATAATATCTCCGTAAAGGTTCGGAAGAACTACTACCTGGAAGTCTTTTCTTCTCTTCTCATCAACCAGCTTCGCCGTCATGATATCGATGTACCAGTCGTCCGCAGTGATTTCCGGATATTCCTTCGCAATATCACGGAAGATATCAAGGAACTTGCCATCCGTCGTCTTAATAATATTAGCCTTGGTAACAGCAGTAACTCTCGTCTTGCCATTCGCCTTGGCAAACTCAAAGGCAGTACGGATAATTCTTTCGGTGCCTTGGGAGGTAACAACTGTAAAGTCTACCCCGAGATCTTCCGTAACATGAACACCCTTGCTACCGACTGCATATGCACCCTCGGTATTCTCGCGATAGAAGGTCCAATCAATTCCCTGCTCAGGGATTCTTACCGGTCTGACATTTGCAAAGAGATCGAGCTCTTTTCTCATAGCCACATTAGCACTTTCCACATTCGGCCAGGGATCTCCCTTTCTCGGAGTTGTGGTGGGCCCCTTTAGAATTACATGACATTTTTTTAATTCATCCAGAACCTCTGCGGGAATTGCTGAATGCTCCGCTGCTCTGCGTTCAATGGTCAAACCTTCAATTACTCTGAATTCTACCTTACCGGCCTGAATCTCATCCTTCAGCAGATATTCCAGTACTCTCTGGGATTGTGCCGTGATCGCAGGACCGATCCCGTCACCACCGCAGACGCCGACGATGATCTTATCCAGAGTCTTATAATTAATAAAATCACCCTGGGCCTTCATAACCTCAACTCTTTTCAGCTGTTCCTCCAGCAATTGTCCGAATTTCTCTTTAGCCGCTTCAATTTTCTCTGCAGATATCATTGTGACCTCCATCAAATATGTAAAATAAGTGATTAACTTAATTCGTCAAAACCGCCAAATATCATTTTATTCTGCTTTTTTACGCTTGTCAATTCCAGATTAAGCATTCTGTCTGCCAATGCTTACTCCCAGTTCCTTCTCCGCTTCTGAGATGATACTGAGCAGCTCGTCATCCGTAATAACGGTAACGCGGCCGCCTTCATATTCCTCATCCACCCATACCTTAATCTTCTGAACAACAGGGTGATCCTTGCCTATCGCTTTGCTGCCCTTCAGCTTAAAGAAGGTATTGATCCAGTGTGCGATACCGGCAAGACCGGAGGTATTGGAAACTGCCACCAGAACCGGGCGATTCAAGAATTTCTCCGTATCAAATATATTGTAGATTTCTTCATTCTTCAGAAGTCCGTCCGCATGAATACCGGCTCTGGTCACGTTAAAGTTCTTACCGACAAATGGAGTTCTGGAGGGAACGCGATAACCGATCTCCTTCTCGAAATATTCCGCAAGCTCAGTAATTACCGTCGTATCCATGCCATCCAAAGTACCCTTCAGCTGTGCATATTCGAAAACCATTGCCTCCAGAGGTGTATTTCCGGTTCGCTCTCCGATACCGAACAGGGAACAGTTCACGCCGCTTGCGCCATACAGCCAGGCAGTTGTTGAGTTGGAAACTGCTTTGTAGAAATCATTGTGTCCGTGCCACTCCAACCATTCGGAAGGAACCTCACCGTGTGTTCTCAAACCGTAGATAATACCCTGAACGGATCTGGGAATTACGGCACCGGAGAAGTTCACGCCATAGCCCATCGTATCACAGGCTCTGATCTTCACCGGAAGGTTATAAATCTTGCTCAGTTTCATCAGCTCACGGCAGAACGGGATAACAAAGCCGTGGATGTCGGAGCGGGTGATATCCTCCAGATGGCATCTTGCGGCAATTCCGGTCTCAAGACACTCTCTGACCACGCTCAGATAATGCTCCATAGCCTCTTTTCGGCTCATCTTCATCTTATAGAAGATATGATAGTCGGAGCAGCTGACCAAAATACCGGTCTCCTTCATGCCCAGGTCCTTTACCAGCTCGAAGTCACTCTTGCTCGCTCTGATCCAGGACGTAACCTCAGGAAATTGATAACCGCGTTCCATACATTTATAGACAGCATCTCTGTCCTTCTTGCTGTATAAGAAAAACTCACTTTGGCGGATCAGACCCTTCGGTCCGCCAAGGCGGTGAAAATAATCAAACATCGTTACAATCTGTTCGGTTGTATAGGGAGCTCTGGACTGCTGTCCGTCACGGAAGGTAGTATCTGTGATAAAGATCTCATCCGGAAGATTGTGAGGCACAATACGGTCATTGAAAGCAATCTTCGGTATCTCATTATAGGGAAACAGTCCGCGGAAGGTGTTCGGCTGATCCACATCCACCAGATTATAAATCGGTTCCTCCAGCTGCAGCAGGTTCGTGTGTTGGTTGATAAAGACTTTTCTCTCATCCATAATTTCGCTCTCCATTCTTACATGATTTAAAATTTGTTTTATTGTATACAATTATACCGGCATTGTCAATACATAAACAAACTTTTTTTCTGCGATACAGTAATAATTTAATTGAGTGAAGTATAACAGCATCAAATGATTATTTTTTTGAAAAAGGAATACGGATGGAGTAGGATAAATGGATGACGGAAGTTTCTTGAGTATCAGGAAGAATGGAGTGCAGAAAATAAATCCCGATCAAAAAAATGTAAACGAAAAGTGCGAAAAATATCCGCACCTAATTCAGTACTATACCAAATTTTATATGAAAAGTCTAGTAATTTTTTCAAGATAATTATATGCTATTTATACCTACCGCGGATGGAAAAGAATGATAGGAGATCAAATTATATGAAGTCTTTAGACACTAATTGGTACAAATCTATATGGAGTTTGGATATAAAAGAACAATCATGGGTAGAGAATACGGAGAATCAGGTTGAATTTATTGTGAGTACTTTGAAACTTACCGGAAGGGAACGTATTCTTGATCTTGCATGCGGATTCGGAAGGCATGCACTAGCTTTCGCAAAGCGTGGATATCAAGTTACCGGAGTAGATATCACAAAAGAATTTATCGAAGATGCTATACAAACTGCATATACAGAAGGGTTAAATGCACAGTTTATTCATTCAGACATAAGAGACCTTTCTATTGCAAACGAGTATGATGTTGTATTAAATCTAGCAGATGGCGCCATAGGTTATTTAGAATCAGAGGAAGAAAACCTGAAAATATTTAAAGTAATTGCAAACGCATTAAAGCCGGGTGGAAAGCATTTTATGGATATCTGCAATGCGGAACATGCAGAGCATTATTTTCCTGCACAATATTGGGATGCAGGTGAAAATGCTTTATCTGTATCTAGATTTGAGTGGGATGCCAAGAAAAGAATCATGTTATTTGGTGACAATACAATTGTGTATGGTGAAACAGCGCAGAAACCTAACATTGAGTTTGGAGCACCACAGCGGCTTTATTCCATTGATGAGATAGAAACTATATGGAAGCAAATGGGCATGCAGGTAGAGCAGACTTTTTCTAATTATGATGGTAAAGATTCCTCCTATAAGGAATTGCAGCTTATGGTATACTCCAAAAAAAATGAATAAAGGCTATAAACAGCATCAAAAAAAAGATGGTATCAGAGCATCCCTTTGATCAATCCGTATAAAACCGGTACCAGGACTGCGGGAAGCAGATTGCCCACCTTGATCTTCTTTCCGAACAGCATATTAATGCCAATACCGAAGATCAGTACAGAGCCGATGAAGGAGATCTCTGATATCAGAGTATCATTTAAGTAGGGTTCAATGTATTTTGCTGAAAAAGTAATCAATCCCTGATATAAACCAAGGGGTATTATGG
>JAEZLY010000030.1 GCA_023414985.1 Bacillota bacterium
TCCTATATCCGTAAAATGGTTCCTACGGTATATATTACCACAATATCTCAGGATGTAGCAAATATTTAAGAAAATCGTAATCATTCTTAACAGATATGTGCTTTACTTCTATTGTTTTCCTTACTATAATGAAAGCATCCAACAAAATCATTACTCTAAAACGCCCACTAGTTTTACATAAAAAGGAGAGTACTATGAAAAAAATCATTCTTCCAATAAGCATCGTCCTTCTATTAATCATATTAGGAATTTCCGTTTACTTTATATTCTTCAACAAGCCTGCCGAGCAGGTGAGTAATCCGGACAATGTACCGACCCCTACTGCAGCTGCGACTCCAACTGCAGCCCCGACTACGGCCCCTACTTCTGCGCCTGTAAAGGAGCAGGTTCTTTATCCTGCCTATAAAGTAGTCGGCGGCATCACAAAATACGGATATATCGATTCCACCGGAGCCTTTGTAATTGAACCTGTTTATGACTTTGCCGATGATTTTCATGAAGGTCTTGCTGTCGTAAGACAGGGCGAAGATAATATGGTAATCGATCAGAAGGGTGCGGTGATTTATCAGAGCAAGAATACGATCGGCAGCTTCCACAACGGTGCGGCCTCCATATGCACCACTCAGGATACTTGGTTATATGGTTTTATCGATACTGCAGGAAAGGTAATCGTTGAACCGAAGTATTCCTCCGTAAGCAATTTTAACAAAGACGGTCAGTCATATGTCTCTCTTTCCGGTTCCAGCTCCTATGCTCTCATTGATACAACCGGAAATGTCATCGAAAGCTATACACCGAATGTAGATTCTGATTATTTCATAAGCTTCGAAGACGGATACGGAGTATATACGAAGGACGCCAGGTTCGGCGTGGTGTCCTTTGTGACAGGAGATACTATTCTGGAACCTAAATACAGCGATATTGTTTATCTTGGAAATGATCTCTTTGCAGTTAAGGATCCCTCCCTGGAGGCCTATGAAGCAGAAGCAAGTCCGGCGGCAATCTTTAATAGTAAAGGAGAACAGCTGACCGATTATGTCTATTACGAGATCAGCCATTTCAACGGTGCGTATGCCTCTGCCTGTGATGATACCACGATCTTCTTTATCGGTACGGACGGAAAGCAGGTCTCTTCCCTTCCAAGCTATGACGGCAGCGGTGTATTATCCTTAATCGGTGATGTGATTAAGGCAAATGTGGACGGTGTGCTAACCTATTATCATACTGATAATACGGTATTATGGAAAGCCGATACCACCCTCAGTCTGGGATCGGGAATCACCGTTAAGGATATGATCTTCAAACCACTGCGTACTGTACTGGTGCATTATCCTCAGGTTGAAGGGCTGTCCGACGCCAATGTCCAGAACCAGATCAATGAACAGCTGGAAACCACTTTTGTTGAGCCGCGTGCAAATATCACTAAGGAGGATGGTATGAATGTGAGCGACAGTTTCGTCGCAACGCTTAAGTATAACCTCCTGATCATCTCCATGTCAGGCTATGATTATTCAAACGGTGCAGCTCACGGAATGCCAATTCAGAATAATTATTTTATCGATACTGTAAACGGGCAGTTCTATGAACTAAAGGATCTGTTCAAGCAGGGCAGTGATTATAAGACTCCAATCAACGAATTTATCAAGAAAAAGATCGAAGAGAGTATTGCAACCGGCGAATCGATGTTCTTTGAGGATGCGTTCAAGGGAATTTCCGACGCCCAGTATTTCTATCTGACGGATGACGGAGTAACGATCTATTTCTATCCTTATGACATCGCAGCTTATGCCGGAGGCTTTCCTGAATTTGCGATGACCTTCGATCAGTTATCAGATGTAATTGATAAAGAAAGTGCCTTCTGGAAGGCCTTCCATGATCCTGCGAAATAAACCGGAATAAATCAGAAGGGCTGTTGCAGCGATGCAACAGCCCTTTTTCACAGTTCATGATAATAGAGAACGATGTCTTCATACTGGCCATTCTTAAGCAGGAAGCCTTTTGGTATGATTCCCACCTGAACAAATCCCAGCTTTTCATACAAATGCCGTGCGGCTGAGTTTGTTTTTACAACTGCATTAAACTGTAATAATTGAAAACCTAATTCTCTTCCCTTGATCAGGCAATCCGTCACCAGCTTCTCTCCGATATGGCCGCCTCTTGCGCTTCTCTTAACTGCATAGCTTGCATTTGAGATATGACCACATCTGCCGATATTGTTCGGATGCAGGATATAAAGCCCCAATACCTCACCGGTCTCAGTATTTTCTGCTACTCCGCAGTAGGACTGCTCGCAAAAAAAGCGTTCTCCCTCTGCCATAGTCAGCGGTTCAGTCTGAGGAAATGCGATACCATCCTCTACAACCTCATTCCATATCCATACCATATCCGACAAATCGTTTGGTCCATATTTTCTTATGATTACTTCCATGATACCCCTCCTGTAATCAGCTTGTACCACTCTCAATTCCGTTATGGCTGATTCAAGAAATTATACACCAAATTCGTTCATAATGCCAGAGTAATGACTATCTCAGCATGAGATCTGTACTAATAATAAAAAGAGGTGAAGTTATTCCTCTTCACCTCTCAATCATTATGACAACGCGATTTTGTCCAGTATATGCGTCAAATAAGCGATTGTCACTCCGTAGTTCGTCATCGGTACCTTCTGTGCCTTGGCCTGTTCCACTCTGCTCATGACATACTTCCGGTTGAACATGCAGGAACCGCACTGAATAATCAGATCATATCCGGAAAGATCCCTCGGAAAATCATTACCGCTGACATTCACTATTGTAATCCCCTCTCCGGCCTTCTTCCGAAGCATTCTCGGCAGCTTCTCCCTACCGATATCCTCCTCCAGCGGAACATGGGTGCAGGCTTCTGCAATCAGCACTTTCGAATTTTCCGTCAGTTTATCCAAAACCTCGGCACTCTTCACAAAGTAATCAATATCTCCCTTGTGGCTTGCATATAACACGGAAAAGGAAGTAAGTAAGCTATCCTTCGGTTTCTTCTCATAAACCATCTGAAACACCTGAGAATCGGTGATGATCAGCTTCGGAGGCTTCGTCATGCTGGCCAGTGCCTCTTCATATTTGTCTGCCGTACTGCTGAGTACCAGGCATTTCTTGTCCAATAATTCACGTAAAGTCTGCACCTGCGGCAGGATCAAACGCCCCTTCGGTGCCTGGATATCCTGGGGCATTACCAGAAGCACTGTGTCACCTTCCTGTACCAAATCACCGGTGATACTCTTAGCTTCAAAATCCTCGGGCAGCTTTCGGATAATCTCCTCTCTGATTCTTTCTATTCCAAGCTTTGAGATAGCGCTGATTTTAATCGGTTCTTCCTTGAGTACTTCATAGATTTTATTACGAATCTTATCTGTATTGCTGATTTGGTCAATCTTATTGATTACCATTACAACAGCTGCCTTATGCTCCTTGAAGGCCTTTGCCCATTCAAGCTCCTGGGCGACATCCTCTTCACTGCAGACAATCAGGGCAACATCCGTCTTCTCCATGGCGAGCTTTGTCTTTTCCACACGCATCTGGCCAAGATATCCGGTATCATCGAAGCCTGCCGTATCGATCAATACACAGGGTCCTATTCCATAGATTTCAATTGTTTTATAAACCGGGTCTGTCGTCGTTCCCGCTACCTCTGATACCAACGCGGTATTGTGACCGGTTAACGCATTGATCAGGGTTGATTTTCCGCTGTTTCTCTTACCGAAGATACCGATGTGCAACTGGTTCGCTCTCGGTGTACTGTTTAGACTCATGTATTATTTCCTCCTGCAGATTACACTGCTTTATCATATCAGACTGTGGCATCGATATTACATATTCCTAGTATATCAATGATTGCAAATTATTCCATCCTCATTTTCCTAAAATCTAAAATCTCTGCTGCCTGCCGCTATTTTCTTTAAGTTCTCCTTTGCAATTCCAAGAACCTTCTCATTGGGGATATGAGTCAGCTCATTCTCAATAAGAGCTTCACCCTTTGCCCTTGTATCCGGGGAAGCATAATCTTCCAGGTATTCCTTCAGTGTCATCAGGGCATTCGGTTGGCAGCAATTTGCGATCTGACCCGACTTTACCAGCTGCATGAAACGATCACCGGTTCTACCCTCCCGATAACAGGCAGTACAGAAGCTGGGAATATGTCCCTGCTCCAGCAGCCAGTTAACGATCTCATCCAGAGTTCTGGTATCCTCCACATCGAACTGTGCAGAACTTTCTTCCTCCGGTTCAGGGGACGCATACCCTCCGACGCTGGTCTTGGAGCCTCCGCTGATCTGGGATACACCAAGCTTTAGTACCTTCTCCCTGCTCTTCTGGGATTCTCTTGTTGATACGATAATTCCGGTATAGGGCACTGCGATACGAAGAATTGCTACAATCTTCTCAAAGATTTCATCAGAAATGGAATCCTTGAAGGAGTTCGGGTCAATGTCATCAGCAGGTCGGATGCGGGGTACGCTGATGGTATGCGGTCCGACTCCCATAGCAGCCTCCAAATGCTCCGCATGCATGAGTATTCCTGCAAAATCATAACGATACATATTCAAACCGTATAACACACCTAAGCCCACATCATCGATTCCGCCTTCCATCGCACGGTCCATGGCTTCCGTATGGTATGCATAATTATGCTTCGGGCCCGTAGGATGGAGCTTCTCATAATTTTCCTTATGATAGGTCTCCTGGAAGAGAATATAGGTGCCAATCCCGGCATCCTTCAGCTTCCTGTAATCCTCCACGGTAGTAGCGGCTATATTAACATTTACCCTGCGGATGGCACCATTCTTATGCTTGATGGAGTAGATGGTCTGAATACTCTCCAGAATATAATCCAAAGGATTATTTACCGGATCTTCTCCGGCTTCCAAGGCAAGACGCTTATGTCCCATATCCTGAAGTGCGATTACCTCCTGACGGATCTCCTCCTGGGTCAGCTTCTTTCTGGGTATATGCTTATTGATATAGTGGTAGGGGCAGTATACACAGCCATTCACGCAGTAATTGGAGAGATAGAGCGGAGCAAACATGACGATACGGTTTCCGTAGAATTTCTCCTTAATCTTCACTGCCAGATCAAACATCCTCTGTACCTCATCCTCGAGCTCACATTCCAGCAGGACAGATGCTTCCCTATGGGAAATACCCTTACATTCTTCTGCCTTCTTTAAGATACTGTCAATCAACTCACGGTTATTCTTATTTTCCCTGGCATATTCAAGGGTATCCAGAATTTCCTCATGATTAATAAATTCCTCTGCTTTTTTTGATTTTACATCATACATAACACATTTCTCCTTTTCTGCGGTTAGGCATGTCTCTTATATAAAAAAATAATATGTTTCCATCAAATCATCTGCTTATCCTGCTTTACCGACATCGATGCATGGTCCCCCCTGCTCACTGTCAGCTCATAGCCAATGCCCTTCATCCTGCGGTCAAGACAAAAACGACACTCTGCAGCTTCATCTCCGGTGCAGATCTTATTATCATAAAGCTCATAATTCTTCCGGACTCTGGTAGGGGACAGATTAGGCATCACTACATTGGCTCCGGATAGTATCCCTTCCTCCCTGCCCTTGGGATGAATGGTACCGAGCGCAGTGGTAGCAGGAATTAGTGCCTCCGGGAGCATTAATCTCAGAATACTGATTAAAATCAGAGTCAATTCCATGGAGCCCTTGGGTTCTTCCGCAAAAGGGGTCTCATGATGGGGAAGGAAGGGACCGATGCCCACCATCTCCGGGTCCAGTTCCTTAAGAAACAGCAGGTCTTCGGCTATATTCTCCAGTGTCTGATAGGGAGATCCGACCATAAAACCGGCCCCCACCTGATAGCCAATCTTCTTTAAATCATATAAACACTCTTTTCTGTTCCTTAAACTCAGATTATCAGGATGAAGTCTCGCATAATGCTCTTCATTTGCTGTCTCATGCCTCAGCAGATAACGATCCGCTCCTGCCTCATAAAGCATCTGATAGCTTTCATAGCTGCGCTCTCCTATAGAGAGGGTCAGCGCGCAATCCGGGTAAGCTGTCTTGATCGAGGAAATGATATCGATCAGGGTCTCATCTGTATAGCTTAAGTCTTCTCCTCCCTGCAGCACAAAGGTCCGAAAACCAAGCTCATGCCCTTGCCTGCAGCAGTCCAGAATATCTTCTTTGGTCAGACGATAACGCTCCACCGCCCTGTTGCTCCTTCGAATTCCGCAGTAGTAGCAGTCATTTTTGCAGTAATTGGTAAACTCGATCAACCCACGGGTATAAATCTGATGATCAAAACTTTTTTTGGCTACAGCTCTTGCCTTTTCCCTCAGATATACCGTATCCTCCTCCTTGATCTCAGACAGCAGACTTATAAATTCTTCCTTTGTCAGAAGCTTTTGCTCCTCCAACCGATCAATCAGACGCCTTATCTCTTCCATATGTGTATCCTGCCTTCCGGTAGTTATATTATTAGCATAAAAAAATCCCTGTGCCCAAAGGCACAAGGATAGTGAAAATCCAAAAGAACACAGTAAGGAATTATCTTTGGCTTCAGCACTTTATGGCTTACCGCTTAAGATTCTCCCGGTATGAATTCCGGACATTGCTTCTCTATTCTCCGCCTTAAACTCGGGCGCACCCTTGTTGTCAGAACGTATTATTTTGTTATTTATTTAACAATTATATCGCATTTCTTTCATTTTGTAAATAAACATTTTTTGTATCATTTCTTCATCGGAATATCTTACTCTCCGGTCAACGACTTTCCCTTGGTGTTCAGTACAAATGCATAGGTACATTCCTTGTCCTTCCAAGTGCAGACAATCTGGAACAGTCTTCTCCACTCCTTATCATAATCTTTGGAATTAGAGCTGAGATAATAAGCAAAATGCTGGGACAACGGAAAGGAGACCTTACTGTTATCCATAATCTGAACCGCCTGTTCCGTATTCATATTATAACGTAGGGCATTGCTCTCCGTCAGCATGGCATCATATACCCGAATACTGTCCGGCATATACTTTCCGAACTCTATGATAATTCTGGGTGCGCTTTCATTGACAGCAGCCGTCTCTAAGCTAATCAGCGGTGTCTTATGGAATTCTTGATCAAAAGCCTCCGCAAGCTTTCCGGCATCAGTTGTTTCTGTTTTGTCTCCCCAGTGGGATTTCCGTACAATATAATTCAGCTTTGTGGTATCCAGGCTGATCTTAATCGCAGGCGGAGTACTCGGTATTTGCTTTTCTATTTTGCTCAAACGGCTCTGATCAAAGGCGTCTGACCAGGTCAGGAAGTTTGCGGACTCCTCTCCGATGATGGTAAAATTACCGTTCACAATCTGAAGCTTGCCATAATCCTTAGATTCTCCGATCAGCGTCACAGTCTCTGCCTTGTCCATATTCAGTTTATAGACGTCATAACCATCAACCGGAACGAGACAGGTATAATATTTTTGCTTTAGAATCTCTGTCAGGGAATTAAAGGTTTCCGGATTCACATACTCATAGGCTACCAGTTCCAGCCTGTATGTGTTCCCTTCCCAGGATTCGTAGGCATCGAGAACCTCATATTTCCCATCCTGATCGATATCGACGACATGCGCGGTTGCAAGATTACCGGGTACATAGGTTACGATCCCCTTCCTGACGAGGAAGCATCCGGTAAAGCCCATATCACTGAATGCTGCAAAAGCCTGCAGCTGGAGTCTGTCAAAGCCTCGATCAATCGTAATCTCTAGTAAGCCTGTAACCCGACTTAAATTTTCCGCAATCTTATCCTGTCTGGATAGCTCATCAGCCTGATATTGAATCAGCGGGAGAACTTCTTCCTTTGTGATGGCATTCCTTCTGGTCTTAAGCGCACTGACAGAGACATCATCATCATAATACACGAGAATGCCGTTATAGAAGTTAATTTCCTGATTGGTGAAATAAGTGATCAGCTGAAGCAAATGATCGCCATTCACCAGCTCATACTCCGTCGTCCCCGTTGGAACGGCTGTATCCAGAGTATCCCCGTCATACTTCTTCCAGCCTGCCTTCGACAGTCTCTGTAGGTAAGCATCCATATCGGCCTTGGAAATATTACTATAAAAGGTACCGCATTCCCACTCCGCTGATGCATCTGAATCCGGCAATGGCAGTGTCGTCATATGATCCAGTGTCACAGCAATCAATTCTTTGTGAGAGGCCCCATCAACCTCATCCGTCTTACCCGGATAACGATCTATAATGACATAACAGGTTATGGTATATACTATCATGACAAGAATCACCACAATAATACTACGCCGGGTGCTCTTCCTGTTTTTCTTCTCATTCATTCTTACTTTTCCTTTCGTTCCAACACTCACTCCACCTCGGAAGGCTGTACATTCATCAGTTTTCTGAGCTTCGCCATAACAAGAATTCTGGGCAATAAGCCGAAGATAGCAACCATGATCAGCATGGACTGATGATTCAAGGCTATTCCTATGCATTCCAGTATGATGAATATAACATATATCATTAGTAAGGTAAATACTTGCCCTTCCAATTCAGAAGCCATCGCTTCTTCTCCTGCCTCGATAAGCTGCTGCCTACCGCCCTCCAGCAAATAATAGCAAAAAGCAAATTCACCGGCTGCAAAGGCAACAGGAAAAAAGGACAGCCATAGAGACTGATAGTGCATCCATCCGGTCAGAGAAAGGCATAAACTGATAAAAGCAAGAAACCACGCTGTAATCAGTGTTTTTCTAAATAACTCTGATGAATGTTGTCCCACCAGGAGTCCGGCACCCGAGACAATCACAAGGCAGCCGACAAAGCCCGGAAGTATCTGCAACGATCCAAGATTAATATGGAAGGTGATAAAGATAAGTCCCCAGAATATCCGATGATATCCCTGATACATATTATAACACCCCCCTGACTCTACTTAAATATTGAAACATATCCCAGGCTCCGGTAAAGTATCTTTGTCTGGTAATATTATATATTCTGAGATAACCCTGACTGCCATTTTCCCGTGTGTAGACCAGCTTAGGTTTGATATCGTAGACATCAAAGTCGTATCTGCCTCCGAAATGAGAAGTAAATCTACCCTCTATTGTAAGTTTGTCTCCCTGTTCTATTTCTGCAGGTAGGTAGTCTGTATATTTCTCCTCGTTCAGAAATAACTGAACCGCGGCATCCAGTTCCTGGCGCAGCGGTGTCTTTAGCTCCATTAACTTGAGTTTCCCACGCATGGAATAATATGAGAAAAAGGAGCCGTCCGAAGAAGAGGAAGAGGAGCTATGTAAGAATAAATCATCCCGGATGTCGCTGCCGGAAAGTACAATCTTTCCGATATCACAGAGATAGCTGCTGCCATCATCCAATGTAATCTGCGCACGATGCAGCTCCAATCCGTCCTGAAGAAGTTCAGGCTGAGCGTCTGCCAGAAAGATATAAAGCCTGCGCAGGCTATACCTTCCAATCGTTTCACCATTTATCACAGGCTGGCTGCCGGACCAAAAGGTAATCGCTCCTCCGTTCGGGGTATCCGTTGCATAAAACTGAAGCTGTGCTGCCTCGGGGAAGGTAACTGTGCTCACTCTTCTGGTATCGTCCGCATTCGTTATGTATTGCAGCTCCATCAACCAGGAATTGCTCTCCGTACGCATTGGTACCTCGGGAATCTCCATGCAATAGCGCAAAAAGACCGGTTCCTTCAATCTGGTCATAGACGCAAAAAGGAAAGAGCCTGCGAGTACAACTACGATAATTACAATTCCGCATCGGAAAATATTCTGGTTACGCATTCTGTTCTCCAATCAAATCTTCTTCTCCATATTTTAACATTCGTCAAAATTCCTTTCAAGTATTTTAATAAAAGCTTAATAATAAATATAAAATACTTGTTCTAATTTTTGACTTAGTCCCGGGCATAAAATCCGCCGAATTTCACTAGCCTATTATTCCGAAACAGTTGATAGTAACAAATATAACAAAAGGAAGCTGTCGGTTGTTCTGACAGCTTCCCTGAATTCAAAATATCAATACTGCTGCTTTAAGCTTTCCTTAGCCAGCTTAACTTTAGCTGCTAAATTCCTTCCTCCCGGGCAGGAGTAGCTGCAGCTTCCGCAGCTGATGCAATCCTCAGCATGGTATTTCGAAGTATCCTTCTGTTTTCCCTGTTCAACCAGCTCCGCAATCACATCCACCTTCAAGCCGCGGGGGCAATGCTCCCTACAACTTCCGCAATGGGAGCACTGAGGTGATTCCTTGTAATTCGGGAAACTCCCTGTTGCTATAAAATTCGTATTCTTATCTACGACAGAGGTATCCTCTGCCAGATACGCCTGCATAGCTCCTCCACCTGCAAATATATTGATTTCTCCGGGATACACCGCTTCCATCACTGCCCTCAAGCTGCTGCCAAGCTTTACTTTAACAACCTGTGCTGTCTTTAGCTTTAAATCTGCCACTGTGAGAATACGGGTATCAATCATTCGGTTCAGACAGACCGCCTTCCAGATGGCGTAGACCGTCTGTACATTCAGAATCAGTACTCCTGCTTCTGCGGGAATCTGGCTGTTCGATAATTCCCTGCCAAGTACCTCCTTAATCAGCAGCCGTTCAAATCCAATCGGATAGCTGTCAGGTACTTGTCGAAGCTCAATTTTACCCGAGTACTCCAGTCCCGCCAAATCCTTTACGGCAAGCTGTATAGTGTCAAAACCGAAGCACTGATTGAGAATATCTATGCCCTTTTGAATTTCCTTCGAATAATTACGTAAAAGCCAGGCATCATGGATCAATCCGGGGTCACACTCGACACCATTAATGATCAGATTTTTTGTTTCGGATTTCATTGCCGTTTCCAGCTTACGATGGGTCGGAAATGCAGCCCCACCCATACCGAATACTTCATTCCCCCGGATACGTGAGAAAATCTCTTCTGCTGACAGATGGGAACAATCCTCCTCGGAGTCATTCCCGTCCTCCTGCTGTACTAAATCAATCAGCTTTTTATTGAGGGGATTACCGGCAACCGCCTTTGGTATACGGAAACCTCTCTTATAAGATACCGGTTTTTGCCCAGTGATTTCCTCGGTCACCGAGGTAATCAGATTTATCAATAGTAAGCATAGCGGAATAACTGTCGGAGTAAAGCGAAAGAGAAACACCGCAAATCCCGCAATGATACCACAGATTGCTCCGACCGGTTTATGGCCCGTAATGGTTACAGGGTCTGTCATAACAAGACATCCCCAGAAGAATACACCATAGGTCAGGATATTCATTGGGGAGATGTCCCGGAATAACAGCATGGCTGTAAGCATTCCTACGATAAAACCTATCCCTGCAAAGGGTCTGATCCTAAGGAACAGTAAGCCAAATATAAGTGCCGGTAAAAGCAGCAGCGTAGGTTGAAAGAACGGGAACTTCACGGGAAAAAGAAGCATAACCCAGAACAGTCCAACCATGGCAGGGTTTAGGATATTCTTTCCCGTCCCGCCCCAAAGATGCTTTCCAATCACCAGTCCGACAACCACACCCAGAACCTGCCCCCATAGGGGTGCTCCTATGGTTAAAAGGCTGATCATCGCTGCGGTGATCACTCCCGAGACACAGCACCAGACTCTTTTATAACGAATAACACCGAATATGATATCAATCAGAGCGCCTGTCCCGACCAGCAGCAAAAACCTCAATATATCTGCCGGATCCTTTACCCACAATGGAAGGTGATATAACAGAAGCACTTTGAACACATCCGACATGACATGCTCATTTGACTTTTTGACACGTATCATTGGAAAGGCAGCCATTTATTTTACTCCTGCAAAGAAGGCATGAAATTTATGGAACCCTGTTCCATAGATCATCATGGGACATCCAAAGGCAGTCTCAATCCCTGATTTATTACATTCTGCAAGGGTTGCCTCGTCTACATAGCTTTTACTTCTGAATAGGATCTTCTTAATACCATGGTCAATCAGATTCTTTACAGCCTTTCCCGTGTTGTCTTTATTCAGCAGTACAAAAGCCGTCTTCGGCAAGGACGGAAGCTCTTCCAGCTTATGATAGACCTTTATGTCATAATTACCGTCGGTCCTGGTGTTATAAGGATATACCTTGATACCATGATCGGAAAATGCCTTAAATATATCTTTCGAATATGCATTGTTTCTTGAAGAGTACCCCACAAAAAGTACCTCTTTGTCCTGAATAAAATCCTTGCTGAGCTTTGCCATATAAACTACCTCCCGCACATAAATTTATAGTCTATATTATACTCTTGTCCCTCTCTTCTGTCTAATCCTTCCTTGGAAATTTAATCAAATTCTAAGGCGGCTCAAGATACAGATTAACATCCCCCTGATACAACCTTATATCACCAAGCATAAGACGCATTTACATATAAATATTTTATCTGTTGACTATTACAATAAACAATAATATAATATGTTTATCTTTTCAGAAAGAAGGTGCCTGTACTGTATGAACATTAATCTTGATGAATATCCGATAGAATCAATAAAGAACGGTTATTTTTATGAACCGGTAACCCGCGCCTACTGCTGCATGCTCTGCAGTGAACACTTTGAAGAAGGGGAGATTTTCAAAATTGGAGAGCGGTATTATGATGCCTT
Organism: Bacillota bacterium; assembly: GCA_023414985.1. Taxonomy (GTDB): domain Bacteria; phylum Bacillota; class Clostridia; order Lachnospirales; family Lachnospiraceae; genus Mobilitalea. Next base: position 12,633 of record JAEZLY010000030.1, read on the forward strand.
ACGTGCCGTTCAGCTGCATATAGAGAAGGCGCATGGGGGAATGTTTCGGCATCTGCTGGAAAGTGACAGCAAGTATAATACCATCACAGAGAAACAGAAGGAATTATTAGACCTGATGCACAGCGGACTATCTGACCAAGCCATTGCACAGAAGCTCGGAATCTCTGCCTCAACCGTAAGGCATCAGAAGTTCAGCTTCCGGGAAAAAGCGAAGCAGGCAAAGCTTTATCTTTCCCTATATGAGCTTATGACGAAAGGAACCCCGCCTGATCAGGATATTCTAATTCCGATTCATGAAGGAGCTAAAATGATAGACGAACGATATGTAATTACAAAGGAAGAAAGGGAAAAGATCCTCTCCGCGGTATTTATAAGTCTCACACCGCTTAAGCTGAAGATTTTCTCATCAAAAGAAAAGAAGAAGATCGTAACCCTGCAGAAAATAATAGAACAATTTGAACCCGGAAAGATTTATCCAGAAAAAGAAGTGAATCAAATCATAAAGGATATTTACGATGATTTTCCGACTATTCGCAGATATTTGATTGAATATGGCTTTATGGAACGGTCGAAGGATTGCAGGGATTACTGGGTCAAGTAACCGAAGTAAAAAAAGGGCTGTTGCAACAGCACTCATTGTAAACAAGGAAAGGACAACAGGCACCCCTCACACACAGGTTGCCGGACATCCTGCTTGTTTTGTAAGCCATGATCAGACATGTTTGTCTGCTCCTGTCTTACAAAACAAACAGTTTGTTCGTCAAACAGTGCATTTGCGCGAAAGCAAAGTGAGCTTATTCAAGCTTGCTTGCAAATATGCGAACGCGCACGTGAACCTGATAGCAAGTATATTAGCTATCAGGTATGGGATGCCTGTTATCCTTTCCTTATTCACTTATGAATGCTATCAACAGCCCTTGTTTTTTATTACTTATATACTTTTCCCGTTCTTTAGCTTCGCACCGCAGCCGGAGCATTCCTGCTCAAACCAGTTATTTAAGTGGTTGCAGCTTTTGCAATAGTACGACTGCTCCTTCTTCTCATACCAGGCTTCGATTCCAGTGTTCTTAATTTCTTCAAAGTCCTCCGGGATTTCCATATGATATACATAATCCTCCGCATGGAAGAAACCGTTCAACATCCCGCAGGGATAATCTGTACATTCCGAACAAAAGCTGATTCCCTTTGTCCTGTTACATTTCTTGATGTCGCATTCTGCGCACCATTCCGTCAATCTGTCCGACCTGCAACCGTCACAATAATTTGGTGTTCCATCCTCCCTCATGGAAGGATTATTTGCCTGAGTCTTTTGATATTCCCGGCAGCCTCCGCAGTATAAACCGCAGTATCCCATTAATGCCTCATTCATGTTACTCTCTCCCCCTATTATTATTCTAATATATTCCGCTTCTGAATATATTTGGAAAATTGTACTATTATTCCGGGGAGTCGTCAAGTAGTATCTGTCAGGATACCGCTTATTGTGATACATTTATGATATCCATGCTAATATGGCCCGATTCATAGGGCTTTCCATCAATCGTAATCCTCACCCTTGATACCCCGAAGTATCCGCCCAGAGTATCAGCCAGGCTCTGCAGAACAAGCTGTTCATAACCGGAGCCCAAATTCATTCCCGTAAGAAATTCCTGTGATAAGTCCGCATTCAGAATGCCCTCGCTATCCACAGAAAGATTATTTATTTTCGTGCCCTCACTTAGGAGCGGCAGTTCGTTCTCTGACGGCTTCTGTAAAAACACTTCCTCCAGCTTCTCTTTTGCATCTTCACCGGTCTGAAAGGTAAGCTCGGCATTCCTTTCGTTGATTCTTTCCTCTGAATCCGGATTGAAGATTCTCAAGGTCTGGGTTAACTTTGCATTTTTATTCACTCTGCTTAAGGTAGAAGATACCTTCATCCCGTTATTTGTTTCCTTACTTTGATAGAGACTCTGCACGAGACCCACACCGGCAGCGTAATAATCCTTTGTGACGGCATTCTCCTCCTCCGTTGTCACCTCCAGGGTCCTAAAACTACCATAGGACGTCACGAGTGCAGTGTTCGTCGAGGTGATGGATCTTTTCCTTCCATCGGGCAGCGTCCACTCAGTTCCTGCGTTCAGCGGCTCCATCAGGAGAACCTCTGGTTTCTCCTGCGTCCGGTCAAGAAAGTTCTCCCGGTAATAACATTCACCGGCACTATAAACCACGGACAGTGTTCCGTCCTTGAGTTCCATTACACGCACGGTCTCAGTGCCCCCATTCTGTGTCCGTGTCTGGATTCTATTCTTCGTCTCATCGATATAATCCACAGTTCTTGTATAGGCAGCGTATTCATTTCCTTCCCCGTCATAAACGTATTCGGTATCCGCTTCCATCGGATAGAAATCCGCTATCCTAAGCGTATTCTCTACAGCCGGAGTGGGGGTGGCACTGACCTCCTCCGGCTTGGGTTCTTCTGTTACGGTCGTCGTCGGTGTGGCAGTCGGAATATTGGTATCCGCTGTTCCATTCTTCGAACAGCCTGCCAGCCCAACCAGCGCCAGACTTATGATTAACAGCATTCTTTTTTTCATTTTCCATCTCCTATCCATAGGTTCAGCCGCTCTTTCACAGAGCAGTTTCTGCTGCTGAGGGTTCCCGCAAGCATATTACTATTATCTCAAGGATTAGACGAAGAATACTGTAATATGGTTCAGTTTTTTTATGCACCGATCAGTCCTGCAATACTCGAATGAATTCTTTTCGCAATCCCGGAATTATTCATCGTATAAAGGTGAATTCCATCCACTCCCTGGGAGATCAGGTCAACAATCTGATCTACCGCATATGCGATACCGGCATCCCGTAGTGCTTCCGGCGAATGCTCAAACCGCTGCATCATCTTAGTGAATTTGGCAGGAAGGCTGGCTCCGCACAAAGTAACCATACGCTCTATCTGTGCTTTGTTTACGACCGGCATGATTCCTGCCTCAATCGGAACTTCAATTCCTGCAATCCGTGCCTTCTCCAGGAAGGAATAGAAATGATGGTTATCAAAGAAGAGCTGGGAGATCAAATGCTCCGCACCTGCATCCACCTTTTTCTTTAGGTTCAGGATATCCGAGACAAGACTGTCCGAGGTAATATGCCCCTCCGGATAGCAGGCACCGGATACATGAAACCCTCCCCGCTCCCTGATAAAAGCGACAAGCTCGCTTGCATAATGGAATTCATGCTTCGGTGGGATATCCGGGTTGATATCCCCTCGAAGCGCTAGAATATTAGTAATCCCCTGCACCTGAAGGCGGTCCAGGATTAATTCAATTTCAGTCTTCGTATAATTTACACAGGTCAGATGAGCCAGGGGCTCAATCCCGTATTGATTCCTGATGGATGATGCAATCTCACAGGTAGCTGTATCTCCCGCATTACCGCCTGCCCCATAGGTAACACTGATGAAATCAGGCTTCAGACCCTGCAGCTCATCCAGCGTAGTGTAGATTGTTTCGATGGAACTGGTCTTCTTCGGTGGAAACACCTCCAGGGAAAGTACCGGCTTTTTCTGTTCGAACAGAGAAGCGATCTGCATTGTATTCTCCAATCCTGCGCATTGATTCACGCATCCTATGTTTTATAACTTTAATTCCATGTGTCTTAACCTTCTATAGATCCTTAATCCAGCAGCGTCTGCGTTTATGCTGTCTGGCTTCGTAATGCTTCCATAATGCCTGTACCTGATGATTCGTCTCCAACTCCGGTCCTGTCTCGGCAAATTTAATTCCGTTTTTACGAGCGGAAGCTGCCATGGAATTCATCAGAACAGCGGTCAGCCCCTTGTTCTGCATCTGAGGCAGGACACCGATTAGGTATAGATCAAGCAGCTCTGTCTTTTGATAGGGTGCCCGCAGAAGCCGGTACCACCCGAGCGGGAACAGCTTACCGTTACTTTTCTTAACAGCTCTGTTCAGGGAAGGCATGGCTAGACCAAATCCGATCATCTTATTCTGCTCATCCAGAAGCAGTTTCACATACTCCGGGTTAATCAAAAGGATAAATTCATCGTAATACTTCATGATCTGTTCATCCGTCAGCTCCACGGTTCCATACAGAGTGGAATAAGTGATGTTATACAGATTGAGGATGTCCTTTATGTACGGCTTGATTTCTTTTCGGGTCCTTGGCTCAATCAGCCTGATTTTATTTTTCTTCAGAACAGCATCTGCAAGGCGGTTCATTTTCTCATCCGGCTCCTCCGGGATTCTAATCTGATATTCCACCCAGTCGATATCCCTGGCAAAACCAAGCTCCTCCAGATGTTTTTTGTAATAGGGATGATTATAAATCGTAATGAACATCCCTGCTTCCTCGAACCCATCGATCAGCATTCCCTCCTGATCCATGTCAGAGAAGCCGATCGGTCCATGAATCTGGGTTAAGCCTTCCGCACGACCCCAATCCTGAACAGCCTTAAACAGGGCCTTTGATACGCTGGGGTCATCAATAAAATCTACTCTGGAAAAACGTATCCTTCTGGTATTCCATTTGTCGTTCGCGGCCTGACTAATGATTCCTGCAATTCTTCCGACACATTTGCCGTCCTGGTAAGCCAGAAACTGCTTTACCTTACAATACGCATAAGCCGGATTTTTCGTTGGTGTGAAATTATTGAGTTCATCCGAGATCAGATCCGGTATTGCCTGCGGGATTTTACTGTACATCCTTATCCCAAATGCTGCGAAGATCTTCTGTTCCTTTCTTGTCCGTACTTCCTTTATCTCCAGCACGGTGCACCCCCTAAGTCTTTATTCTTCAGTAACTGTATGGCTATGCCTTTATTCCTAATTTTCATTTTATAACAGTAACTCGGAACACGCAAGAATATGTTTATCACGGCCTTTTCTCCTTCCAGCTTCGCAGAATTATCTTACTACTTCATATGTATTCCGGAATTATCAGAAAAAATTCAATTTTACTCTTGCATCTTATAGTTCTCTGTGCTATACTGTCAAAAATTCCAATTCAGGAGAATGTAACCATGAAGCAGTTTACTAGTCTACCCGTCTTTATTTGCATGCACGTCATTAGACATTAACCTGCAGCTGCACTTTTGCATAGCTGCGGGCAGATATGTCTCCTTCGGTTATGCAGAAACGGGAATGATTATACTCTGTATTATTTAATCAATTAACCGCCTTGCATAATATCCAAATGATTATGCAGGGCGGTTTTATATTATGAAAGAAAGGCTGGGAAGTTAATGGAAGCAATCACAGTAAGTCATTTGTCAAAATCCTTTCAGACAAAGACCAAGGAGAAGGGGCTTAAGGGGAGCCTAAAATCCATTGTCAGACCGCAGTACCGTACGGTAAAGGCAGTGGATGATGTCAGCTTCAGTGTAGAGGAAGGAGAGATGCTTGCCTTTATCGGTCCGAACGG
>JAEZLY010000035.1 GCA_023414985.1 Bacillota bacterium
GATTAAGAATAAGAAGTTTGATGAAGCCATCGAAATAACAACCGAAGTAACAAAAGCGCGGGTGGCTACAGATGATTCCATAGCGAAGGTAATTGAATACAAAACAAATAATTCTCAAGAAAAAGCAAAGTTGAGTGCGAAGGATTACAAATCGCAGTCAACAATCATGATTTCCATTATTATCGTTGGAGTGCTATTATCAATAGTTTTGGGGATTGGGATTGCCAATATCATCAGCGGGCCGCTGCAGAAGCTGTTAAATGCAGCGAACAAAATAGCAGATGGTGATCTGGACGTCGTGATTACAGCAGAGTCAAAGGATGAAGTAGGTAAGCTTGCTTCCGCCTTCCGTAAGATGGCTGATAATCTGAATGAAGTCATGCTGAATATCAGTATGGCATCAGAGCAGGTAGCAGCAGGTTCCAGACAGGTTTCGGAATCCAGCATGGCTTTATCCCAGGGAGCGACAGAACAGGCGAGCTCCGTACAGCAGCTGACGGCATCTTTGGAGGAGATTGCATCTCAGACTAAAATGAATGCTGAGGGCGCCAATAAAGCGAATAGTCTTGCTGAGTCTGCAAAGGACAATGCACAACAAGGCAATGACCAGATGAATGATATGCTGAAGGCGATGGATGAGATCAACGACTCCTCCAATAATATATCTAAAATCATCAAGGTGATCGATGAAATTGCATTCCAGACTAATATTCTGGCTCTGAATGCGGCTGTAGAAGCAGCAAGAGCAGGACAGCACGGAAAAGGCTTTGCCGTTGTAGCAGAAGAGGTAAGAAATCTTGCTGCACGAAGTGCCAATGCTGCAAAGGAAACGACGGAGATGATTGAAAGCTCCATCAAGAAGGTGGAAGGAGGAACTAAGATTGCCGGACGTACCGCGGAAGCCCTGAATAAGATTGTGGAAGATATTACACAAGTAGCTAACCTGGTTGGTGATATCGCTGTAGCTTCCAATGAACAGGCACAAGGAATAGAGCAGGTAAATCAGGGAGTAATGCAGGTATCCAGTGTCATTCAGGCTAATTCAGCTACCTCAGAGGAGAGTGCGGCTGCCAGTGAAGAGCTTTCCAGTCAGGCTGAGATGTTGAAGGAGCAGGTAATTAAGTTTAAGTTAAGAAAAGCACAGTACCCAAGCTCGAATTATGGTAATCTGCAGGAGTTAAATCCGGACATTCTGAAGCTTTTAGAAAATATGTCAGATAAAAAAGGAAGCCTCCATAGAGCAGAAAAACATACAGAAACGGGATCAGAACCCCATAGAAAAATCATATTGAATGACGGAGAATTCGGTAAATATTAATGGCTCCCGGAGGATGAGTCCGGATAAGAGGGTAACCCCCCCTCTTATCCGCTTATCCTATCAAAAATATCGAAAACTACTTGAGGAAAATTATGACGAGTAACAATACCGGAATAGAAAAATACAATCAAGAGGAACAGCTTCTCACCATACTGTCCAGTATCGGTGACGGACTGATTACTGCAGATCTGCAGGGAAGGATTACTTTCCTGAATCCGGCTGCCGAAGAGATTACCGAATGGGACTGTGACAAGGCTTTTGGGAAGCATCTGGATGAAGTACTGCGTCTTGCCAATGCTGATACCCATGAAAAGATCACCAGTCCGGTCAAGCGTGCTTTAGAGACGCATAAGACAGTCGGCTTGCCTCAAAACACAATAATGTTGATGGGTAAAAAGATGAAGTATATCTCAGCAAGCTTTGCTCCGATCCTGCAAGAAACCACACCCACAGGTATTGTGGTGGTTTTTCGTGAAATTACGCGGATTAAGAAAAAGGAAGAGGCACTTTTGATTGAGAGAGACAATCTGAAGGTGGTATTCGAAGCTTCCCCTAGAGGAAAGACAGTTGTCGATAAGGACCTCATCATACGAAAAGCCAATGAGACTCTTCTAAAAGAACTGAACAAGGATTATAAGGAGGTTATCGGAAGGCGCTTTGGAGATGGAACCAGATGCCCGTATTGTACGGAATACGGTTGTGGAAAGGGACCCCATTGCCATGAATGTATGGTGGCTTCCTATGTGAAAAAGGTGTTCGAAACCGGAGAAGCTTTTATCGGAGTGAACTGTGGTTATTACACAGAGGAAGAGGGAGGCAAAGAAAGTCTGTGGAGAAAATATGACTTCGTTCCGATCGAAATTGATCGTGAACCCTGTGTCATGGTGGATGTGGAAAATATTACAGAGCAGAAAAGAAACGAAGAAACGCTGGTACGAGTGAATGACTTCTATATGCGAATGTTTGAGAATTTTCCCGCCTATATATTAAGAACGGATAACGACGGCAACGTGATCTATATGAGTAATAACTGGATCGAACTTGTCGGTGATTTTATTGAAGGAAATATCGAAAAAGAATGGATGGAATATTTACATCCTGAAGATAAAGAACAATTTACAAAGATAAGCAAAACTTCTTATGAGCTGCATAAGCCCTATGAGTGCGTCGTAAGGATCATGAGCAGCGAAGGAGAGTATCGTTATATTCATATTTTCAACCGACCGGTTTATGGTTTAGGAAATCAGATAGACGGATTCATCGGAATGGCTTTGGATATTCATGATAAGAAGAGAATGGAGGATGAATTAACCGGCAGTGAGAGCAGATATCGCTCTCTGTTCATGAATATGCATTCGGGGTTTGCTTATCATAAGGCGGTTTATGATCAAGACGGTAATTTCTGTGATCTGCAATATATACTTG
>JAEZLY010000079.1 GCA_023414985.1 Bacillota bacterium
GGTCATAGCGGCAAATAAAACCGATGTATTGTATGAAGAGGATGCAGAGGAAGTACTGAAGAGAATCAAGGATGCCTTTGAACCACAGGGGATACCGGTATTTCCAATCTCCGCAGTAAGCGGAAAGGGTATGAAGGAGCTTTTATACCACGTGAAGGGAATGCTTGAACAATTGGATAACACTCCGGTGGTATTCGAGAAGGAATTCTTCCCCGAGGATCTGGCGGAGTCCAGCCTGCCTTTCGAGGTATGGCAGGAGGAAGAGCATCTCTTTGCGGTAGAAGGACCCAGAATAGAGCGTATGCTTGGTTATACGAATCTTGATTCCGAGAAGGGCTTTGAATTCTTCCAGAAGTTCTTAAAGGAGAACGGTATTCTTGAACAGCTCGAGGGGCTTGGAATTCAGGAAGGCGATACCGTAAGAATGTACGGCTTGCAGTTTGACTATTACAAGTAGTTGATTAAGGTGTTAAGACACCTTAACATAAATTTGAAAGGAGTTTACAGATGACAACGAAGCAAAGAGCATATTTAAAAGGTCTTGCAATGACGTTAGAACCCATTTATCAGATTGGGAAATCAGCCTTAACACCGGAACTCACGCAGGGAGTGTCCGAAGCACTTGAGGCGAGAGAATTGATTAAGATCAGTGTATTAAAAAACTGCTCTGACGAGCCAAAGGAGATGGCGCAGACCTTGGCGGAGCGTACCCATTCCGAGGTGGTTCAGGTAATCGGCAAGAAAATTGTCCTATATAAAGAAAGCAAGGACAAGAAGAAAATTGTCCTTCCGGAAGAAAAGAAATCGAAGAGCTGATAGACTGAATATAGCGATATCAATAAGCTTTATGATAAAATTCTGCAATACTGTAGTGAGAGCAATATTAGTGAGAAATAAAGTTATCACTATATTGATTTAGGAGACTATATTCTTTGTTTTCTGTAATTTTACTAGATAGAATATTAGATAGTTTTACTGAAAGCTTAATGTTAGGATAATACAAAAACAGGCAGGTGGAACAAATGAAGAAGATAGGGATCATGGGCGGAACCTTTAATCCGATCCATTTCGGGCATCTATTCTTAGCGGAAAATGCTTTTGAACAGATCGGGCTGGACCAGATACTATTCATGCCTTCCAAAAATCCTCCCCATAAAGCAAAACCATATCAGGTGTCGGATCAACAGAGAGTAGAGATGATATCCTTGGCAATCAAGGATAATCCTCATTTTGCATTGTCCACCTTTGAACTGGAACGGGATGGTTACACCTACACAGCAGATACCCTGACTCTGCTGAAGGAGGAGCACTCTGACGAGGAGTATTATTTTATTGTGGGTGCGGATTCCTTATTTATGATGCAGCAATGGTATCAGCCTGAGGTAGTATTCGGGCTTTGTACTGTAGTGGCGGCAAGCCGGGATAATGTAGAGCTTGAAAAACTGCAACAACAGGCGGAGGCTTTAAAACAACAATTTCAGGCAAAAATCCTGTTGCTGGACATGCCTACCATACAGATTGCCTCAGAGGAGATTAGGAATAGGCTGAAGGAACAAAGATCAGTACGTTATTATCTGCCGGAGGGCGTAATCGATTATATCAATAAGCATAATCTATATCGGACAACACCGGAGGATTAACAGGATGGACATACAACAATTGCGGGATCAGATGATGGCTGTACTTAGTCCCTCCAGGTACCTTCACAGCATCGGGGTGGAAGAAGTGGCAAGGGATATGGCTGTTATCTTCGGATGTGAGGAAGAGAAAGCAGGAATTGCCGGTATCCTCCATGATTGTGCAAAGTATCTCTCAGAGGATCAGCTTTTGGAACAATGTGAAGTACATCAGCTGGAAATCAGAGAAGTGGAACGGGAATGTCCCTTTCTTTTACACGGTAAGATCGGTGCGGTCTTTGCAAAAGAAAAGTACGGCATACAGGAGGAAGAAATCCTGAACGCCATTGTCTATCATACGACCGGTCGTCCGGCAATGACCTTGCTGGAGAAGATTATCTTCACTGCCGATTATATTGAACCATATCGAAGGCCGCTTCCTCGGATTGATGAGATCAGGCGGATAGCCTATATGGATATCGATCGGGGGGTAGTGATGATTCTGGAGAACATGCTGAAATATCTGCATGAGACGAAGGCTGTCATCGATGGGCTGACAGAAGATACCTTAAGCTATTACCAAAAAATACTGAAGTAAGGAAATTGGCATAAATATAGTATATATGGATTTTATCATGCTGCAGTCCTGCGGCATACCATCATAGAATTGAAAGGGGATTGCAATGGACAATTCAAAGAACATGGTTAAACTGGCTTATCAGGCATTAGAAGAGAAAAAAGGTGAAGATATCACAGTAATTGAGATTAAGGATATCTCTATCATTGCAGATTATTTTATCATTGCGAACGGAACCAACGCTTCTCAGGTAGACGCACTCATGAATTCCGTATCCGAGACGCTTGGGCGCAACGGATACGAACCGAAGAGAATTGAGGGTGTCAGATCTGCCAGCTGGATCCTGATGGATTACGGTGATTTGGTGGTACATGTATTTTCCAAGGAGGATCGCCTGTTCTATAATCTGGAACGTATCTGGAGAGACGGAAAGACTGTAAGCAGGGAAGAATTGAACGTATAATATTATTATGTAATTGTTGAGGCAGGATAGATCTATATCCTGCCTCATTTTGATAGAAGGACATTATTTTCAAAGTTTTTTATCCGGCCCCATAAAATTCAAAAAAATATTTGTAGTATTTCTCCAAGTCTTATGCTAAAATATCACAATATTTAGAAAGCGTAGCTGGGAGGATGGGAGAATGATAATTAACGGAGCAATTGTATCAGTAAAGAATATGGAGACGGGCTTGTCTGCCGAGGAAACGGTTAAGGAGTCACAGCATCCGATTGATTTTGATGAGTCCTGTATCGAAGAGTCATATAACAGTCCGAACTGCGTTGTCTACTATCGTCCGGAGCTGAAAGCCGTCTATCTCAAATGGAAGAAATTCAGCTGTGGGGATGAGTATCGGAAGCCTTGTGAATATCTTTTGGATTTAATGAAGAAGTACCAATGCAAGAACGTGTTCGTGAATGCAATCAATGGCTTTGAGGATACCAAGGAGGATGTGGCGTGGGCTTTCGAGTATTTCATCCCGTCCCTGGCAAAGACCAGCTGCAAGAAACTGGTTTTTCTTATGGGAGAAGGAAATACTCTGGATCATGAAATTGATATGTTCACAAAGGAATTCATGAAGTATTTTCAAGTGGAACGGTGTCATAACCTGGAGGAGGCAGCTTCCTATCTGGGTTAGTCAGGAAGGAATAAGGGATAGTTCGATTTGATTTTTGGTAAAGGCAAAAGAAAAAGGCATTCCTCATATATTGGCTGACGACAGTCAACCTGTGTGGGAATGCCTTTGATTTTTTGCTCATATAGTAAATACCTGTACCTTACAGTACCTTGTGGAGCGTTTCGGTTATTCTTCAGAGATGCTTCTTTTAAAGCGTACCGCAGAGATGGCAATCAAAAGGATAAAATTGGCGCACATCACGATTATACCAAAGGTCGTGACAGCTTTCCCGCCAAGCAGATAGCTGATCTGTTGACTGTAGGTGAATTTGGATACGGCTTCTATTCCTTTGTTAAAGTTGGCCAGCATCGGAAGAAAGGCGAACACCATTCCGAAGGGAACCGAGAGGCCGTTGGCGGCAGCGGCATTTTTAGAAAATAACCCGATACATACACCGAGGATGATGGAGATCAGGCAGCCTGCAGCCAAAGCTATCATAAACTTGATTGCTGAGGCAATCGTCGGTTGATCAATGAGAACCAGGAATACAGAGCCGGAAAGCAGGGTGGCAATCAGGATAAAGCCACCAATGCTCAGTAGATATTCCCGCAGGTTTACATTGGACATGATCAATACACGCAGAGTGTTCTTTTCTTTTTCCTCCGTAATGATACTGGAGGTTGCAACCATAGGAGTGAATACACAATGCATAGTTGCGAAGATAGAGACAAAGATCCCTCCGATCTCACCCTGATCCTTCATCGCTTGGGTCATGATTATAGCTATAACAGGATAGACGATGAACAGCACCAGAACAGGCAGATTTTTAAAGACATCCTTTACCTGCTTATGGAATAATGCAGTTACATTTTGAATTCTCATTATACATCCAACTCCCTTCCTGTAAGCTTCATGAATACGGTTTCCAGATTTGGTTCTGAGGAATGGATTGCCTCAACAGTACCTTGCTTGAAGAATGAGGCAATCTGCTCAGCTGCTTCCGGACTGTTTGTCAGGGTTACCGTCTTACCATCCCTTCCGAGGATTGTGATAACATTATCTTTATTATATTTTCTGCATAGCTCATCAGGAATTCCGTATTCAACGATTTCGCCTTCGTTCAGCAGAGCAATGTGATCACAGAGCTTATGGGCCTCAACCATATTATGGGTAGTCAGAAAGATGGTGGTTCCTTCCGCTTTCAATTCCAGGAGCAGCTTATGAATCTCATTAGCGGTTGCCGGATCCAGGCCGCTGGTCGGTTCGTCAAGAAATAATAGCTTCGGGTGGTGAAGAACAGCTCTTGCCAGTGTAAGTCTCTGCTTCATACCCTTCGAGAGCTTCGCAGCCGCAGTCTTGTAATTCTTTAAGCCAACTCTGTCCAATACGTTTCTGATGGCCGCTTTATCAACTCCGTGAATTCGGGCAAATAGTAGCAGATTATCATAACAGCTTAATCGTTCGTAAACGCCGCTGCTGTCCAGCATCATGCCAATCTCAGAATAGATGCTTCGATCCAATTTATCGCAGCTTTTATGGAAAAGCTCTGCGGAACCGGAATAGGAGAGCTGACCAGTCAGAATCTTAATTAAAGTGGTCTTTCCTGCACCGGAGGGTCCCAGCAGGCCGAAGATCTCTCCGGAGGGGACTGTTAAGCTTATTTTCTTCAATACTTCCTTCGCGCCGAAGGATTTTGAAACCTCATTGATCTGGATACTATTCATTTTCATCCTCCTCACGCATTTCTTTATAGTGGGACAGTAACTTGTCATACTGCCTGTTATCTAACTTTGTTTTCAATACCATAATCAGCAAGCCGAGGGTGAAGCCACCGACAAAACAGATCAGAAAACCGATCCAGGCATAGATATCATCCATGGCAAACCATCCGCATAGCAGAATGTAAATAATAAGGGATATCAAGATACCAATCAGCATAAACGTAATTCGATAGATGGTTCGCAAGCTTTTGAAAATCTTCTCGCTATAGAAGAAGTATCTGAGCAGGACGATTGTAACGGAGCTCAATAAGAACTGCAGCATTGTCACGGATGATAATCCTTTTCTGCCGAATTGAAAAATCGTTGACAGGCTATTTGCACCTTCACCCCACAGAGCAGCAATCAGCATAAGGATTAATATATCGATTGAGAATAGAATCAAGACCTCATTTAAAAACCGGAATATACCGTTTCCCTTTTCTTCCATTATTTCACCCCTAACTTTTTCTTGATAATCGGTGCGTACTGCCTGGATACATATAGTTGTTCCTGATTACTCATGGTGATCAAAAGCTTCCCGTCGATATCTGCTTTGATCGAGATAATCTGGCTAAAATTGAGAATACAGGATTTATTGGCCCGTATAAAATCCATTGCTTCCAGCTGTGCTTCAAGCTCATAAAGCTTCAGATCGGTTTCGTAAACTTCCTTTTTCGTATAAAAGAAGGTCTTTTTATCCACGGTATCGATATAAAGGACTTTTGCTGCATCCAGGATATAGGTCTGATCATCCTTTCTGCCTGTAAGCTTTAAATCCATAACGCGCAGCATGGAAATCAGTTTTTCTACTTCCATACTGATTTTACTGCAGCTGACCGTAATCTCTGTCTCGGTTAGCTTCGGATTCTCATTAATATGTATTTTCAAGCATTAACTCCCCCCATTTCGTAATCACTATATCCATTCTAGCATTTTTTTGCAATACTGGAAGAACTATGTTGCTGAAAACGATAACTAAGTTACAGAAAAGCAGAAGTATTACTCAGAGAAGGATGGTATTTCTGTGAAAGGAATAGTATTTCTGTGAAATGAATAGTATTACTCGGAAAGGGATAGTATTCCTTGGAATTAGCTTCGGCCCGGATAAAGACTGGATAGAGAAAGGAGAACGATAGCCTGGGACAATAATAAGCATGGAAAAAGCTCAGGACATAGAATAAACTGAGCTGTCCTGAGCTTCTGATATTTATTAAAATTGTGATTAAAATGCAGATAATGTTTACATAATATTATTACATAAACATTCTAAATAATCCGATCACTTTTCCCTGAATATTTAAATCTGGTACAATAATGGGCTCCATGGTATCGTTCTCCGGCTGTAATCTGTAATAGCCGTTTTCTTTGTAGAAGGTTTTTACGGTTACCTCCTCACCAATCAAGGCAACCACAAAATCCCCATTCTTTGCATGAGATTGCTTTTGGACCAGGATCTTGTCGCCGTTGAAAATACCGGCATTAATCATACTGTCACCTTTTACCTTCAGCATGAAGGTATCTTCATTTGGCATATATTCGGCTGGGATAGGAAAGTAGCTGTCTATATTCTCGACCGCCAGAATTGGCTGTCCGGCAGTAATCGTACCTACTACAGGAACATTGACCAGATCACGTCTGGTTAAATTGAATTCATCATCTATAATTTCAATGGCACGCGGCTTGGAAGGATCTCTGCGGATATATCCGTTCTTCTCGAGCGTCTCAAGATGAGAGTGCACGGAAGAAGTCGATTTCAGCTTAACCGCTTCACAGATCTCACGCACTGCCGGCGGATATCCTTTATTAATAATCTGCGCTTTTAAGTATTCAAGTATTTCTTTCTGCTTATTGCTTATTCTACCATACCCCATGGTTGTATCAGCCTCCATTTCCTATTTGCACCATTATAACATACTTGTTTTTAAAATGCAAAACTTATGTTCTGAAAAACGAAAAAATGTTTGTAAAAAAGAAAATATGTTCGAAAAATATCCATTGACAAAAGAATGTATGTTCGATATAATCGGAATATAGAAACAAATGTTCGTATCGTATGTTCGAATTCACTGAGAATTTTAAAATATTTTTTTAAAGGTGGACATCAGATGTCCCAGCCTCACCATATAATGAGTTCAAAGATCACAGATGAAGTGAATAATACTTAAGAGAAATCCTTGGGAGGGTATGTAAGATGAATAGAGCAGCAGAAAGAATGATGGAAGGGAATGCTTTTTATCAGATGAACAGAAGGAAATTATGGATGATTGGCGGAGTGGTACTATTCGCACTGGTACTTTTCTCAGTAGTATTTATGACAAAGACAGTAACAGCCCAGAGAGAAGGCGAACGGATTAAGCAGGTTGCCTGTATTGAGATACAGAAGGGTGATACCCTATGGAGTATCGCATCCGATTACATGACCGAAGAATACGATAATTTGAATGAGTACATAGAAGAGATCAAGGACAGCAACGGAATGGTGAACGATGAGATCCATGCGGGAAATTACATCATCGTACCTTATTATGAGGATGGGACCGTAGTTGCGATGGCGGAATAGAGAATTACATTTTTCGTTGAGGAGAGAGTTTACAGGGGACTCTCTCTTTTTTATTGTAACAATATTATTTACCTGTCCTTTATAAAATGTTAGAATAATTATTAATTATCGATTCGAGATAAAATTGAACTGCAGCAATAAATAAGAAATCAGGGTGGAATATGAGAAACAGACAAATACATAGACAACAACCAGAACATAAACAACAGGTACAACAAAAAATTCATAAACAACGACGGGAGCAACTTGATCTACAGGAGTATCGGAACAAGCGTATGCCGGTCTGGGCACTGATTCTTATCGATATCCTGTTAACCGTTATCGGTCTGGGTGCTTTTTCATTCTATCAGCTGATGATACCACGTTCGATTCAACATGCTGCAACAGTGCTGGCTTCTCCGGAGATTTCCGGAGATACCTTCCGGCTTCCGGATACGTCGAAGGAAGAAGCCCTAAGTAAAGAGAAGACTCCGGTTCAGGAAAAAGCAAGGTCTACTCCTCAAAAATCAGAGGCTGGAAAAGGCAATTACAGTAATACCGGTACGATGGATATTGCATCAGATACCTCGGATCAAAGTATTCTCTCCACCGACAGGATTGTCACGGAAGTGAACCACTACAAAGACCCTGAAGTAGAATTTGCCACACAGAAGATAGAAGTGGGAAGCGGTAGTGAGAAGATAACTTATTATGTATCGGATGTTTATGTTACGAATGTTAAATATATCAAAACCGCCTTTGCCAAGGGGAAATACGGTAAGAATTACAGGGATAGAACAGCTGCCATGGCAAAAGAAAATTCAGCTTTGCTGGCGATCTCAGGAGATTACTACGGGAACGGGGAGACTGGCATCGTAATCCGGAACGGAGTTTTGTATCGATCGGATGGAAATGATGCTGATATCTGTGTATTGTATACGGACGGGACGATGAAGACTTATTCACCGGAGGAATTTGCTGCAGAAGATGTCATAAAGAAGAGCGTCTGGCAGGCATGGACCTTTGGGCCTCAGCTGCTGGACGGAGAAGGTAATATCTTATCGAGCTTTAACACGACCCCGTTCCTTAATAGCATCAATCCCCGCTGTGCCATCGGCTCTGTAGAACCGGGACATTACGTGTTTCTGGTCGTGGATGGGAGGAATGAGGGCTATTCCCGAGGGGTGAGCCTAAGTGAGCTGGCGCAACTGATGAAGGATACAGGATGTAAGGTGGCCTATAATTTAGATGGAGGCAAATCTGCCGGAATGGTATATAACGGAGACTATGTCAATCAGCCCTGTGAAGGTGGTAGGGCCATCAGTGATATCATTTATATAGGAGAATAATGTATGAACAGATCAACAGATAAGGGTTGGAAACGTTTTAGCCGTAGACTGATACGCATTTTACCTCATGGCACGATTGTGTTATCAGCCATGTTCATTACCTTCTGGATCCTGGATATTTACAATCCCAGAATGAACTTTTTAGACTCCGTGGCATCAAAGAAGCTGCTGCTGATTTTCTGTATATTGTCTCTGTTAAATGCAATCATTACAGTCGTACTGGATCGCAGATCGGATCAGTAGTTTTAAGGTTATCAGTAAGTGCAGAAAAGGACAGAACCATATAATATGAGGCTGTTTTAATAAGTAAAACAGATTAGTTCATAGAATAGGTTTTGTCCTTTTTATGTATTACGGGTATATGGCGTTACTTTTTCCTCTTCTTTGTAGCAGAGGAAGCGGCATCTACAACTGTCACCTTACAGCTCAGCTTACTGCCTCCTACTGAAGCGGTTATGGTTGCGGTACCGGAAGCTTTTGCCGTCACCTTACCTTTGGAGGATACTTTCGCTATCGAATTATCGCTTGTAGACCAGGTAATCTTCTTGGACGTACCGGTAAGCTTTAGATTTAGCGTATCTCCAACCTTTAAAGTTGCTTTTGTCTTATTGATCTCAAGGCTCGCTGCCTGAACAGTTACCGGATGTAGAGAGAGCGGAGTCAACGGGGGAACAATCATTGCCGCAATTAATAGAACTGTGATGAAAACCTTTTGAA
This sequence comes from Bacillota bacterium, assembly GCA_023414985.1. Lineage (GTDB taxonomy): Bacteria > Bacillota > Clostridia > Lachnospirales > Lachnospiraceae > Mobilitalea. Next base: position 9,677 of record JAEZLY010000079.1, read on the forward strand.
TTACTTTCATGGCATCTCTCCTTTCTTGTACAGTAAATTATAGTATGAATAGTTACCAATAGCAAGAAATGAGATATTAACATTGCATGAATGAAGTGTAAAAAAACAGTGTCAATTCCGTTGCAAAAAAAACCCGGTACAGGAAGCCTCCTATACCGGGGGTTGTTATGATGCATGGAGAAGAGTATGGCATTCTTTATTTTACGAAGACCATATGGTCCAGCTGTGCTGTCTGAGGCTTTGACCATAACCATGCGTTCTTGGAGCTCTGGTCGAAGTAGTAGATTGCACCGTTGCTCGGATCGCTGCCGAACATTGCAATCCATGCTGCCTTTTTGGATGCTGCAGACGGTTCATTATTGATTGTTCCGATTTTTACCGGTGTGAACTGATAATACGGACCGAATTTCTGTTGGATTACCTGTGATACGGAGGGTGCCCACTCCTTACTTTGAACACGATTCACAACAACTGCACCGACACCGATTTTTGCCTGCATGGTCTCACCGGAAGCTTCCGCTTCAATCAGTTTTGCCAGCATATTAATATCGGTATTGGAATAACGAATGACAGTATCGGAATTCTTATGCGGCTTCTCTCCGGGAATGATTAATTTCTGTCCGGGAGTGATTGAATCGCCTTTCTTTCCGTTTGCGCGTTTGATATTAGTTACGGGTACCTCGTACTTACTGGCGATGGTGTGCAGTGTTTCTCCGCTTTTTACTTTGTGCACATGCGCCGGAACATATATTTTAGTGCCTGGTCTCAAGTTGTATTCGCTTATATAGTTGGAATCCCTAAGAGACTTTACACTGGTTTCGAATAATTTACTAAGAGAATAGAGTGAATCATTCTCCCTTACCTTATAACTGGCAGCACTCGCTGTAGCTGCCGGGGATACTAATAGAAAACAAAGAGTTACAACGATAATGCCTTTGAATAGTTTCATAGTGACCTCCTTCTGAGTGTTGAACAATTCAGTTACTACTTCGCCTTATCTATTCTACATGTCTATACTACTTATGGCTATGGAGGTTTTCTGGGAGTACTGGAAGGATACGATAAGGAAAGAGAAAGCTGCAAGGATAGGGAGAAAGAGGAAGAAAACATAAGGAACATAACGATTAACTTATATTAATATATGTTACTTTAGAGTTGTTTTATTTAAAGTGTTACTCAGGAATTTGTATATGTCATAAATGTTGACTGTGAATATCAGTCAGGGGTACCGGGTGAGATCTGACTTTGTGGTAAATGATAGATATTTATGTTGAAGTTGATTTTATCTAGGTGTAAAATAAAACAATATTACTGGATGATTTTGTAAGCGAATGATAACAAATGTCTTTCCATCAGTAGTCCCAATTGTGATTAATAAGAATATTTCATCACAGTCGCTTTGCATTGGTTGTTATTTTGTAAAATGGAGGAAATAAAGTGAATGTTCTATTAATTAATTGCAGCCCTGTCAGAAATGGTGCTACAGCTGATATAATCAAAAAGGTCAAGAATTATCTATCTGATAAGTATTCTGTGAAAACCATCTGTATTGATGATTATGATATAAAATTCTGCAAAGGTTGCAAGACTTGCTACAGTAATGCGAAGTGCATACAGAATGACGATATTTTGAACATTATAAAAGAGTTTGATGTTGCTGATATTATTATTTCGGTTGCTCCTTCTTATTGGGCGGATATTCCGGGTCAGTTTAAAGTGTTTATTGACAGATGTACACCTTGGTGCAATACTCATGAACCTCATGCAACGATTGGTAAGGGGAAAAAGGGTTATACAATTGCGTTAAGAACTGGTTCAAATGAAAAGGAGTGCCATAGAATAGTCGAAACGATTGAGCATTTTTATGGACATTTAGAGATTGAAGCTAAAGATAAACTATGTCTTTGTTCTGTGGAACATAAAGCTGATGTGGAAGCACGTCTTGATGTAATAAATGATTTCTGCAGCCAAATATAGAGGGAGAGAAGATGTTTGTAAAAAGATTGGATCAAGTGGGAAAAGAAATCATTTGCACTTCCAGCTCTTACCGAGATTAAAAGGAGAAACCATCGGGTATCAGAATTTTGTTAGGGAAGAAGGTGTTTTAACAGATTATCAAGAGACAGCGAATTTGTACAGAGAAGCTTTAAAAAATATCAGTTTATAAGGGAGTAATTTATTATTTATGTTTGATAGATAACTTGGATTTCTAAGACACTTTCAAGCCGTGATAAATTAATATGAAGTAATTATAGGGGGGATGTCATCATGCGAGAATTGGAAATTGAGAATGTTAAGACAGCACAATACCAGGATGTAAATTTAAATCAATTTTATGATCCGGATGGTAAGCATAAACAATCTTTTGAATTTCAAAAATGTGAGGTTACATCTCCGTACAAAAGCGGTGATGGGAAGCTCAGTGTTAATTTCTACACGTTACTACCGGGAAAAAGTAATTATCCATATCATCAGCATACCGGGAATGAAGAGGTTTTTTATATTATTTCTGGGACTGCTACACTCAAAACATCAGAAGGTGATATTACAGTTACGGAAGGTGATGTAATAGTAATGCCTCCAAATGAAAACGGTGCGCATATGCTGACCAATAATTCAAATGAACCGGTTCTTTACCTTGATGTTCATACCGTAAGTACACCGGAAGTAGTACTATATCCCAATACAGGTAAAGTACGTATTATGACTGGAACTATGCAAAAGTCATTCAAAATTGATTCGGAAGTAAATTATCTTGACGGAGAATGAGTCATCTAATATATTCAGTAGGGGGACTGACATGCGATTATTTCATGCAAGTGAAGAAAGTAATATAACTATATTCAACCCAAGAAATCCGGAAAGAGATGATCTAGATCAAAGTGTTGAGCTGGTATGGGCAATAGACGAAAAGCACTTACCAAATTTTTTGACTCCAAGAAATAGTCCGAGAATAACATACCATATTGGTGAAAATACATCAGAGCATGATAAAGAGATGTTTTTTACCTCACCTGAAATTCAGTATGTAGTTATTATCGAAAGTGAATGGTTTGAAATTATGAAAAATACTCGCTTGTTCCTTTATGAATTTAATCCGGATGGCTTTGAACTACAAGATAACATAGCAGGATATTATATATCAAAATCAGCTCAAATTCCCATTGCAAAGTATACTATTATGGATTTGTTTTGTGCCTTATTTGAAAGAAACGTTGAACTGAGAGTCATAAACAATTTATGGGATATATCTGATAGGATAAAAGAAACAACGTTAAATTGGTCGATATGTCGGATGGGATATGCTAAACCGAGATTATAAGAATTAGGTTATATTTATGTGACTATACATTTTATTTATTTAAAAATATTAGGAGGTATTAACGTTATGAATGATGAATTGAAAATCAAAATGTACTCATTTACAGTGGATAGTAAAGACCCGCAGGAATTAGCAAACTTTTATGGGGCATTGCTCAAGTGGGAAATAATGATTATCGATGAAGATTATGCATGTGTATATGCTCCGGGAACCAATCAGGGAGCCTATCCCTGTATATTATTTCAAAAGAATCCTGAGTATAAACCACCTGTGTGGCCGGAAGAGCCTGAAGCTCAACAGCAAATGGCACATATGGACTTCGCTGTTAATGACTTAGAAAAAGCCGTAGAATATGCAATCCATTGTGGAGCAACAATTGCAGGTAAGCAATTTTCGAATGATTGGAGAGTTATGCTTGACCCCGCCGGTCACCCTTTCTGCTTATGTCAAATGAAATCAATGATCGAGAGTGCTCATTTTGCACTGAAGTAATGCCTGGCGCACAGACAAATTTAATGGCAGGAAGGATAATATGACACGAGCAGTAATTTTTGACATGTTTGAAACGTTAATTACGCACTATAATAGTCCACTATATTTTGGAAAACAGATGGCTGAGGACGCAGGAATTCCAGAAGTTAATTTTCAGTCGCTTTGGCGTTCGACCGAACATGAGCGCACTATAGGAAAGCTAACATTCGAGGAAACACTGGAAATGATTTTTAATGAGAATCATTGTTACTCCGAAACACTCTTAAAGAAAGTTGTAGAAAAACGAATAGCGGCAAAGGAAGAATGTTTCAGACATTTACATTCTGAAATTATTCCAATGCTTTCAGCATTGAAAAAAAGGGGATTTTTAATTGGCTTAATAAGTAACTGTTTTTCCGAGGAAGCAGATGTAATCCGAAGAAGCGAATTGTTTCCATATTTCGACGCTGCTTATCTTTCCTATGAACAGGGAGTTCAAAAACCAGAAGAGGAGATTTTCCAAAGATGTATGGATGACTTTTCTGTGAAGCCGGAGGAATGTATATATGTAGGGGACGGAGGCAGTGAAGAGTTGGAAACTGCTAGAAAGCTTGGGATGGAGGCAATCCAAGCAGCCTGGTATTTAAAGGAGGGAACAACACAACCTACAATGCGTAAGAAGGAATTCATACAAATAGAAAAGCCGCTTGAGGTATTGAATTTTGTGAATAGGTAGGCTATATAATTGCGAATGCATTATATGTTTTGTAAATTGGAGCTTTTATTCGTTTTATGAATATGGATAAAAAGTGGAGGTGGTTCCAATGAAATCAGATAGTTCAACCATTAGCTGGAATCAAGTTAGTCAGGATTGGTGCGAATTAGCGCAGACAAATGATTTCAGAATGTATTACATAATGCCGTATACTCTCAATAAACTAGGAGATGTTAAGGGTAAAAAGGTACTGGGTTAGCTATTGTAGATTTACATGAACCTATACCTAACCAAGAGCAAGTGGAACAATCATCAAGAATAGCATGGTTACAGAAAATACCGATGTTTCTGTTCTGGGAGTTGGCAAAATCACATTGATTTAAAAATTTGAACAAGTTTAGTCATTTATAAAGCTCCATAATATGTTAAACTGGAAAAAGAACTAACATTAAATTATTCAGAACAATTACACCATATGTATATCAATACAAGGAGAAAATACTATGCCAGGATTATTTAAAAATGTCGATTGTATTGAACTTCATGTTTCCGATTTAGACGAGGGTATTCAGTATTACTGTGACTGCTTAGGATTAAAGCTGCTCTGGCGAGCTGACACCTCAGCCGGTCTGGGAATGGAAAATGATATCGCTGAATTAGTATTGCAGACAGATCGAAAGAAAATGAATGTTGATTTTAAGGTGGAGTCAGTGATGGATGCTATTGATGTCATTATACAGGCTGGCGGGAAGGTTATCTTCGGTCCATTTGATATCCCAATCGGAAAATGCGCAGTAGTACAGGATAAATGGGATAATGAATATGTTATTTTAGATATGACAAAGGGAAAGTATGTTACAGATGCACAGGGGAATGTAATTGGAGTAAAGGGGGATTAAACTAAGGTGAGAGTAAAAGTGTTGTTATCAACAATAGTGATATTAGCCGTTTTATTAGCTGTCGTGGCTTTGGTAAGTAGAAACTCAAGTGCTTTGAAAGATATTGATGCAACGAATGTAGAAGAAATAACATTTCAAAATACCTATGACGTCATTACATTAACAGAGCAGGCTGATATTCAGAAATTATTTGAAAATTTACAATCCATGAAATTCAAGAGAACACTGAATTACCACAAATTCGGAGCTGCAATCCTGATTGATATGAAATTAAAGAGTGGTGAAAAAATATCGATGTCAATTTTGTCAGACGATATCATAATCAATGATAATAATTACATACCGGATAAAGATTACCAGGATGAGATCAGAGCTATATTAAATACATTTTCACAAAAGTAATCCTATGGTATTATTATCTTACTTATGGCTATGCTAGAATATATTACTAATTCATAAGGAGAGAGAACACATGAAGACAGTTATTCTTTATTATACTTTTGGAGGATCCACCAAGAAAGAAGCTGAACGGCTTGCCAAAGAGCAGAATGTACCTATATATCGGGTTAGGGAAGCGCATAGACGCAGTTTTTTGGGAGCTTTTGTTCCCGGAGGATATTATGCAATGCATCGTAAAGCTGTGGCCATACGGCCGATGGAAATCGATTTAAATGACTATGACCGAATTATCATTGGATGTCCGGTGTGGGCCGGAAATCCGGCACCTGCTTTTAATTCCATTGTGAAACGTTTACCTGCAGGGAAAGAAGTGGAAGTTTTTCTGTGCTCAGGTGGAAGCGGAACTGCAAAAAGTGAGCAGGGCACCAAAGAAATGATTGAGAAGAAGGGCTGTATCGTGGTTTCCTATCGTGATGTTCATACCGGTGTAGCGCCCGCAAAGATGAAAGAATAATAAATCGTATTTTGGAGGACCTATGAAAGTCTTAAGATATTATACATCGCTTGCTTTGACAATGGTCTTGCTGATGCTATTGGTTGGCTGTTCGAAACACTCCGCAGCGACCAGTAACTCTGAAACTTCCTCGCATTCCCGAGGACAGATTTATCTGTATGGGGAGCAGCATGGTGTGGAACAAATTATGGATAAAGAATTTGAGCTGTGGTGTGAATATTATGAGAATAAAAACCTGCGGCATTTATTCGTTGAACTTCCATACTATACCGCTGAATTCCTGAATGTCTGGATGCAATCGGACAGCGATGACATTTTAGATGAACTTATGATGATTGGGATGGTACAGCGTCGCATAATCCTTATATTAAAGAATTTTATAGGAATATAAAGAGTAAATGCCCCGAGACTATTTTCCATGGAACAGATGTCGGCCATCAATACGATACTACCGGAGAACGATTCTTAAAGTATCTTGATCAGAATAATCTTTCAGGTTCTGAACAGTATAAGCTGGCACAGGAGGCAATAGAACAAGGAAAATACTATTACGGGAAGAAAGATGACATCTATCGTGAAAATAAGATGGCTGATAACTTTAAGCGTGAATTTGACAAGCTAAACGGGGAAAGTATTATGGGGATTTACGGTGGAGCGCACACCGGACTGTATGCTATGGATTACAATACCCAATCTGTTCCCTGCATGGCAAATCAACTAAAGGAAGCTTACAACGACAATATCTATTCGGAGGACTTATCTGAGTCGGTGAATGATAAAGAACCGATCAGAGAGGATACAATCTCCGTGAATGCAAAAGATTATAAGGCATCTTATTTTGGGAAACAGGATTTGACAGGCTTTAAAGATTATGCCTGCCGAGAATTTTGGCGTCTGGAAAATGCATATGACGATTTCAAGGATAAATCAAAAACAGGTGACGTCCTTCCTTATGACAATTATCCGATGCACATATAAAAAGGGCAGGTATTTGTGATAGACTATACAAAGACGGACGGTTCAACAAAAAGAACTTATTACCGTTCTGACGGAAAGGTCTGGAATGGTTTATCGGCAACAGAGGAGATTAAGGCAGAGTAAACAAAAAATTATTATACTTAAAAGATACCTTCCATTTGACAAGTGAAATAAATGGTGGTTAATTAAGGAATAGAGAATTAGTTAATGCCTCAGTCGGGGGTGCAGTCCAACAAGAGTTCAGCTCTGTGACCGCACCCCCGACTTACTATTTTTCGATATTTGTGCGAAGATATACCATCGTATGGTCACACCAAGTGACTTCCGACTTGCGAAGAAGCTTGCCCTTGTCCACAGTTGTCATGCGGTAATGCCAAAAAGCATCCTTATCTGCTTCAGCCTCCAGACATTCACTGATTTCTTCCAGCTTTTGTAGTGCGGCCATACTTGAAGTCTTAAATCGCTCAATATGTTCAATGTTTTTTTCTATAGGGATATGATGACCAAAGAATAATTTTAACATCAATTCTTGGGTGCTTTGTTTCCCTTCCAGGATAGGTCTGACCAACCAGTCTTTTAATTCCTTCATTCCCGGTTCAGTAAGCAGATATACCTTACTTTCAGGTCTAGTCCCTGACTTTACTATCTCAAAGGTAGCTAAACCGGCTTCAACAAGCTTCTTCAGAGTTGGATAGATCTGTTTATAATCAATATCCCAAAAGTAACCGACCCCTTCATCTACCCAGGTCTTTATTTGATAACCTGACATGGGGCCTACGCTTAATATACCAAGGATTGCATAATAACTATTATTTACTCTGGACATAAAATACTCCTTATTGATTTGATGTTGTAGTCGCAAAACAAATTTTATTTGGCCGGCATAATTTTATGAATATATATGATATTCATATATTATGTTGACATTATATTCCTTACCATGATAATATCTCCATATAAATATATGAAGTTCATATATTAGTTATAGAATAATTGTATCGCGTTATATTTAAATGGTCAAGACATGATAGGTTTTATACTATGGAATGGGGGAGATTTATGAAGAAATTCGTAATTGTTATAGCAGTGATCTTATTCATGGTCATCTTGTTATTGTTTGGTATGTTACTCATCGCTATACAAAGAGGTAATACAGATAATAAGGAAAAAATAGCTGCATCACTTGAGCCATCTAGACAAAAAACTGCGGAGGATGAAAGTGATAAAGCAGCTAAGGTTTTGATCGTATACTTTTCTTTGACAGGAAATACAAAGCAGGTGGCCAATATCATGGAGGAATTTACGAATGGGGTAGTATTCGAAATACAGCCGGATTTTGATTATTCCAAGGTTCAAAGCAAAGCCGAGATGGGGCAACTCGGTAAACAACAGGTTAATGAGGGATTTAGGCCCGAGCTAAAGAACACAGTAGCCGATATTGATACTTACGACCTAATTATCATCGGTTCTCCTGTATGGTGGTATTCGGTTACACCTCCGGTAATGTCCTTTCTATCCCAATATAATCTGGAAGGGAAAAAGGTCGCACCGTTCTGCACCTGTGGAAGTGTAGCAGGAGATTTTTTTACTCAGTTTGAAGACGCCATTCCTGATGCAGAGGTACTGAATGGGCTTACATTAACTGAAGCTGAGTTACAGAAGGATGAAGAGTCAAAAGAGAAGATAAAAGTATGGCTGGAGGATTTGGGTGTATATCGCACTTACAAATAAGTTTCATATAATGGTAGTAAATATGAAGCTGAATATTCGATAGTATTTCGATGGAATGTTACTAGTTGAGGTGCGTAATGAATTATGTCATTGAGCCTACATTAACAAGTTTACTGATTATTCTAACACTGATTTTTTTCTTTCACTTACTTATATATAAAAAGTATGTTAGTATTAACCATTTATTTTATTTAAATGTATTCTTACTTTTTATTGCATTAATAGAACCATCTCCTTCCGATATCATATTTATACCGCTGCTGATATTCTGCGTGAAGGAAAAGAGATTTTCTGAATTAAAATACAGTAAAATGAGAGTCGTGATCTGGTTACTGATATTTTATATGGTTATCGCTTCCATGTCCTTGATTAATATGAAGGCTTATTATGTGGGATTTCGCTTTTATGGAATCACTTTTTATTTAATAGTTTATAGCTTACTTGTCTTTTTATATACGGACAAAAATAACTATATTCATATTCTTCGAATTTATGTAATATCTAGTACATTAGCAGCTGCTTTAGGTATCCTTGGGTATCTGGGATACTTTTCTGATTATCTGTTATATGATGCGTATAGAGTAAAATCATTGTTTAAAGATCCTAATGTCTTCGGAGCTTTTTTGATTCCTGCTGTTATTCTGCTACTAAGTGATATCAGAACTCGGACTTTGTTTCCGATGAACCACAAAGTACTGGAGAAATTAAAAGCCTTTTCATATATTAAGTCTGGAATTTTAAGTTATTTCATTCTGATCATTATTAATTGCATCGGGATTATCATCTCTTATTCCAGAGGAGCCTGGGTTTCCCTTGCGGCTGGTATCTTAGTCCTGATATTATTTAACATAAAGAGGATTAATTATAAGAAATTATTGTTCTATTTTGGTATGATAATATCCTTGGGATTTGTATTATGGGTTAAGGTTTTTAGTGTAGAAACAAAGGATTTTTTCCTTGAACGGTTAAGTATTCGAACCTATGATTCGGACAGATTTGATGCACAGCTGATTGGTATTACTAAGTCCATGGATCATGTCCTGGGATATGGGCCGGGACAATATGAATATGTTTTATTGGAAATAAAAGGAGAAGAATTCTCTGCGCACAGCTTATATGCCAGAGTTATATTTGAAAATGGCATATTGGGGTTTATGTTACTGATGCTTGTCTTTGGTTTTATTATTATAAAATTATATCGGAGACGCAAAGAAGAAGAGTCTCAATCTGTGAATTCAGCCTATCTTTCCATAGTAATCTCTTTGCTTATTAATAGCCTGGTGATTGATACTCTCCACTGGAGACATTTATGGCTCTTTATAGGATTGAGTATAACCTTTTTAAGTGATTATCAAAGCCTTCCTAGTCACTGCTGCAAATGGAAGGATGAAATCAATAGGCTGTTATGCTATATGCGTAAACTTGGGAAAGTATTGAAGTCAGTGGTATACCTCCTGATAAGGAATATGTTAGCATTTATTGGGATGATCATATGCTCAATTAAGAAACCTAAGCATGAAATAATAATATTAATGTATCATAGAGTAAACGATCAAATAAATCAGGCAATCGCAGTGAAAGAGGCAAGATTTGATTGGCAGATGAAGTATCTGAATAAAAAGGGATATCAAGTAATATCAATGGAGGATGCATATCAAAGGATAAAGGATGAAACAATTGATGGAAAATATATTGTTCTTTCATTTGATGATGGATATGAAGATTTTTATGAAACTGCTTATCCGGTTATGAAGAACTACGACTATCCTGCCATTTTATATTTAGTTCCTGGATATATCGAAACTGATAAAGTTTACGATTGGGATTTGGAGCTGGGTCAAAGTAAATTGATGAATTGGGAACAGCTTAAAGAACTTAAGGAGAATAATTTAATCACGATGGGATCGCATACCCTAAATCATTATAATATCGACACCCTGGATAATGAAACACTCAGAAATGAACTGGAAGAAGCTAAGAAAATATTGGAAGAGAAGCTAAACACTAAAATCAACCATTTTGCTTACCCGAAGGGCATCTATGATGAGAATGCCGAGAAAATAGTAAGTGAATTTTATGAAACCGGAGTTTTGACATTTTGCGGTGTAACAATTAATGATCGAGTAGAGGAAAAGGAATATTTCAAGCTGAAACGGATGCCTGTTTACCGAAGTGATGGAAAGTTTATGTTTATAGCCAGATTGAATGGCTGGATCATACTCGAGGAGCTGGTAAGAAAGAAGTTCAAAGGCTTTTGAGAGTAGCGTGAGGAGAAGATTATTCGTAGAGATCGTAGAGATATCTACCTATAGTTTTCTCCTTTTATGAACCCTTTTGTTCTCATAACATAATTTGTTGTATATCTGTTTTTAAGTAGGCATGTTGACATAAATGAATAAAATAAGAATTTTACAGATAATAACGAAAGCAGATTGGGCTGGTGCACAGAGGGTAGTTTATGAAATTTGTAAGTATATTAAGAATAATCACTCTGACGAGATAGAAATAGAGATAGCCGTAGGTGATAATGGACTCTTAGTTCATAAGCTTGCAGAATTGGGCATACAAGTTCATATTCTCAACAAGCTTCAGCATGATATTAATCCGATCATTGATTATAAAGGATATAAGGAAATAAAAAGAATTATTTCAAAAGGTAAATATGATATAGTGCATTGTCATTCCACGAAAGCCGGAATTCTTGGAAGACTTGCAGCCTTTAATCTCAATAAGAAAAGGATTATTTATACGGTTCATGGGTTCTGGCCTGTACTTCAATACAAAGGCATAAAAAGAAAAGCTGCAATCCTGATAGAAAGAATGCTGGAAAAGCTGACAACCGATATGGTTTTTATATCGATGCATGATATCGAAATGGCGAAGCGTTTCAAGCTATATCATTCACAAAAAGTCAGCTTAATCTATAATTCTCTAACGATACCGGAAGTGATACAAAGTTCATTAAGATCAGAATTAGGCATCATTCAGGTTGTCAAGATCATAGGAAATGTTGCGCGTGTTGATGAGGTTAAAAATCCGATCCGGTTTGTTGAAATTGCAAAAGAATATTTTTATTTTTATCCAGAGGCGGATACTGTATTCGTTTGGATCGGTGATGGTCCATTGATGGACCGGGTTGCTTTACTGGTAAACCAATATGGACTTACCGACAAAGTGTTTTTTATTGGATTTCGGGATAAGGTTGAGCAATTTATGGTGGATTTTGATTTACTCTTTATGACTTCGATTTGTGAAGGAATACCGCTAACTATACTGGAAGCGATAGAATTGAAGGTACCTATCTTATCGCCGGATGTTGGAGGTATCTGTGAAATAGTGGACAAGAAAAATTTATACAGGGTGACCGAGACGAATCGAGATATTGCTGAGAAATTAAATGATATTTATGCTTCAATTCATATAGGTGACCCAAGGATGACCGAGAAATATGTGAATCTATATTTATCAGATAGAAAAGGAAAATAATATGGGCGTAAAAATATCTGTTGTAATTCCAACGAAAAACAGACAGGCAATTTTGAAAAATCTTCTGTCATCGTTTATATCACAAGAGATATCTGATCCAATCGAATTTATCATTATTGATCAGACAGAAAAGCCTATGGTAGAGGATGATCTAAAATTACTTGAGGAAGAAGCTAGGTTGATAGCTGACGAAAACCTCATAAGATATTATCATTTACCCGATCTATCGGGCCTAACCCAGGCAAGAAATATTGGAATAGAAAAAGCATCCGGTGATATCGTACTATTTCTGGATGATGATATTATCTTACTTCCGGGTTTTATACAAGGAATCCTGGAGGGCTTCGATCAAGGATTTGACGGCGTATCCGGTGTGATGTTTGAAAATGTAGCTGGGGAAGGATGGCTGAAGGAGTTATATACGGATCTATTCTTTCGCGGTTATATCAAAGATAAAAGAAGAAGAGTATATAGAAAAGCTCATAAATTCAACCTCTACACGAGGACAAATGTGTTAAGTGGAGGCCTCACAGCTTACACGAAAGAGCTACTGGCTAAAGCCAGATTCGATGAAAATTTAGTCCGATATGCTCTGGGTGAAGATAAGGAATTTTCGATGAGAGTAAGCTTTCAGGGGGCTAAATTGGTGATATGTACCAAGGCGATTGCCTATCATATGAAACATCCGGTCGGAAAACCAAATCTTTTTAAAAGATATGAAGGCAAGACAGCTTATATAAAATATTTACAATATAAGTTCTCAAGATTATTAGGGCGAAGGCTTACCATAGATACGATCTGGGCATTGCTTGGAACCTTTATCGATGCATTGATTAATTCTATAATAAAATGTTCAACTATCCCTGTCAAAGGAGCTTTATCTGGTCTGAAAAAAGCAAATAATGGGTTTCATAATCTTGAATTTATTAATAAGATAGACAATTCACAATAAAAAATGCAGTAACCTTAATTTTTCAGGTGTGACCAGAAAAGAGGGATCATGGCGAAAGATCAAGCAATTATGATTAAGGTTAAAAACGCAACTATTTGGTCTACGGTTACTCAATTAATTACAAAACTATTTTCACCTATCACAAATATCATATTAGCCAGGCTATTAGCTCCTGAAAGCTTTGGAGTTGTTGCTACTGTAACAATTGTTCTGAGTTTATCGGATGTTTTTATTGATGCAGGCTTTCCAAAATACTTAGTGCAGCATGAATTTCATAATAAAGAAGAAGAAAGCGATCACGCTAATGTAGCATTATGGTCTACTCTGGTGTGTTCCTTTCTTCTTTGGGTGCTAATAATCCTGTTTCAGCATCCGATTGCAGCAATGGTTGGTAATCCCGCTCTTTCCCATGTGATAGTAATATCCTGTATACAATTACCTATGAATGCATTTAATAGTATCCTGACAGCTCTTTATATTAGAAACTTTAATTACGAGGATATTTTTATTTCCAAGCTATTATCAGCCTTAATTCCTTTTTTTGTAACGATTCCATTAGCTTGTTTCGGCTTGAAACATTGGTCTATCATCATAGGGTCGATCGTTGGAAGCATTATTAGTACTGCAATGCTATTTGTAAAATCAGAATGGAAACCTTCTTTTTTTTATAGTCTAAAAATTTTAAAAGCAATGATATCTTTCAGCTCATGGTCCGTTTTGGAAGGATTTTTTTTGTGGCTTACAACGTGGTTTGATATCATCGTGATTGGAAATGTATTCAGTGATCATTATCTTGGATTATATATCACTTCTTACAATATGGTAAATGCAGTGATGTCTATGGTAACAAGTGCAATCATACCGGTGTTATTTGCAACATTATCCAGAATGCAGAACGATAAAGTTTTGTTTTATCATATCTTTTTAAAATGTCAAAAGAGTGTAGCCTATTTCTTATTTCCGATAGGTGTTGGAATATTTTTATACAGGGATCTTGTAACAAGCATCATTCTAGGGAAAAAATGGTCGGAGGCAAGTTTTATCATAGGAATATATGCATTAACTGCTGCTATTAAAATAACTCTTGTAAATATAAACATTGAAGCTTTTAAGGCGATTGGACAACCAAGGTTATCATTCTTATTGCAGGTATTTGACTTAATGATTATTGTTCCCATCTGCATGATAAGTACAAAGTACGGATTTAGATCATTGGTATATGCCAGAGCATTGGCAAGACTTGATTTAATCATCCCGGGACTGATAATAGCAAGAGTGATTATGAAACACAAAATCAGAGGATTTATTCAAAATATATCGTCACCGATCTTATGCACTATTAGTATCACAGTATTGGCTGTTGGACTTAAACAACTGAATACAAGCATATACTGGCAAATAGTTTCCGGTTTTATTTGTATATTATTCTATATTATAGCAATATCTATATTTGATCTGAGCATTCTTAGCAAATTCTATATATTATATAAGAAAGTTAAGTATAAACATAAAGGATAATTTGACCTATTTTAATTTCATTCTGACTAATATCGATCTAATGTGACAAATTTCGTCCTGCTATCATATTCTGTATTAGATATGTTGTATTGAGAGGGAGTCTCAATTCAGCTATATCATGACGTAATATTGAAAATGGTGAACATGATGAAAAAGGCGAACAAAAATCATTCGATTATTGTGTATGAAATAATGAAAAGGGGATTTGACACAATATTTTGCTTCACGGCCTTATTGATCGCAATACCTGTCATCCTTATTTTTTGTATTGCTATTATGATAGAATCTCCTGGAGGATGCTTTTACTTTCAGAAAAGAATAGGCAAAAATATGAGATATTTTACGATATATAAATTAAGATCCATGTATATGGATGCGGAAAAGCAGGGTGCCGTATGGGCAGAAAAAGAGGATCCGAGAATTACAAAGGTGGGTAGAATAATGAGAAAAACAAGAATAGATGAATTACCACAGTTGATTAATATTTTAAAGAATGATATGAGCCTTGTAGGGCCTAGACCGGAAAGGCCGGAGTTTGTAATGAAATTCAGTAAAGAGCTTCCGAACTATAAGGATAGATTTAAAGTGAAAAGTGGCTTAACCGGATTGGCACAGGTTACGGGAGGATATGAACATACACCTCAGGAGAAGTTAGAAAAGGATATTTATTATGTACAGAATAGATCCTTTTTGCTGGACTTACTAATTATTTTAAGAACAGTAGCTGTAGTGCTCACAGGAAAAGGTGCAAGATAGTTCATTTGTATCTTTTCTTTTCATATAAAATTCTTTATAAGCCATTAAATCACTGCAAAAAGGAGGAGATAGGATTGAAGCATAGAAAAGGTGATGATCACCCGGCTAGCTTAGTATTACCTGAAATTAAAATAATTCAAAATCTAGAGGAGCTGGGTACTTATGAAGAGGTGTGGAATAATATCCTCGCAGATAATCAGAATACGAATCCTTTTCTTGAATATGATTGGATCGTAAATTGGTGGAAATATCTAGGGAGAGGACATACCCTTTTTATCATTATTTTGCAGGTGAAAGAAAGGGTTGTTGGGATTTGCCCATTCATGATAATAAAGAGAAGGCTTTTTAAGGAAATAACATTCATAGGATATCCTGAAGCCAGTTTCATGGATTTTATCCTTACCGGGGAAGGAAGTGCCCTCGGTGTAGAGGCAGCTATGGAATATATTAGGCACTTACATGGTAATTATCTTCTTCATTTATATGGTTTCAAGGAAGAAGCATATACTCTCAAAAAATTGGAGGATTATTTCGGAAAATATTTTATAAGGAATTATGAAGCTCCTTATTTTAACATTAATACTGATTTTACATCCTATTTTAAGAGCCGCTCCAAATATAGTTCTATAAAAACATTAATCAGAAGTAAAGATAAATTGGAAGGAGCTGGAAAAGTAATATATAAGCAGCTAAATAGTTCGGAATTTGATAAAATCTTTCAATTACATGAAATGAGATGGAAGAGAAAATATGATGCGAGTAACTTCTCTGAAAAGAACCATCAGGAATTCTTTCGGGCGATAGCCAGTAAAGAGAATAACTCATTTCGGGTTTGTGTTTATGGCATGAAACTCGGAAAACGATTGATTGCTTTCACGTATGGTTTTTTATGCAACGGAACATATTATTTTTACCGGATTTGTCATGATAATGATTTTTCGGTTTATGGTCCGGGGAAAATAATTCTCATGAAATTAATCGAAGATTGTTTTCAAAAGGAGATAGAGGTTTTTGATTTTGGATTAGGATATGCGAGATACAAATCTGAATGGACAGATGATAAAAAAATCATTCATGATTTTATTGCTCCATTGACTTCCGGATATACCTGGATCTTTTACTATATGTATATCATTCGATCCATGGTAATAAAAAGTGCTAAAAAATTAAGAGCTTATAATACATTGAAAATCGATGTATTTGGGACCCTGCAATATTTCATGAAAGGCAATTTCTTTAGAGATATGATAGATTATTTTAGAAAATCAGATAGCAAAGCAGTATATCATAAGTTTTGTGAAATTCTAAAAAAATCAGTTGAAAACTTATATCAGGCTAAAGAGTACATGATTGTCGAAAATGTCTTCGATTGCATCGGATATGATTCGTTGGATGTCTTAGCGGATAATATGGTAGATCATAAAATAACTGAGGCTTATTTAGATGATCTGGAATTCTTGTGCGAAATTATGAAGGAACAATCGTCTCAGATAATTCAACGCTTTTATCAAAAACAAAGATGTTTTATATTGGAAGATGGGATAAAAGGAAAGGAATGTCTTTGGGTTAATCGTAATCAAATTGAGATATCGGATATTAATTACAGGGAAAATCTATCTGAAAACAAGACCTATATTGATTTGACAAAGGTTGATACAAGAGAGGCTTCTATGATAAATATACTTCAGGCCATACATGATATTATGAATATCTTGCATCCTGAAAAATGTAGTGAATGCTATATCAGTTTCAATGCGACAAAGGCATCACCATCGCTTAAGGCAGGAATGGCTGATATTGGTTTTAAACCTTACAAATATATTCTGTATAAGAAATTCTTATATCGTTCTTACTTAAAGTATAAAAATAATGACAGAAAGAGGAGGTGGGAAGATAGGAAATAGTAAGAAATCTGCACTTTGAGCCTTGAAATGGGTTGCAGAGTTCTTGTTAATTATTGTAGATAAGACATAAATTATAGACAATAGTTATTAGAAGTTTCTAACAAATTATGTTATATTGGTTTTACTTGGTACAATACGGGGGAGAAATATGAAAAGAACGGGAGACAGCATTTTTAACAGAGAGGAGAAACGATTCAAAGACACGGAAATTGTAAATGTGGCTGATAAAAAAAAGGCAAAAGCAAGAAGCGAAAAATTTAATGCTAATGTAACGAAAGTGAGTTTTTTTGCGACAATTAAGTTTAAATTAATTGCTTCCTTTATGGTTCCTATTATGTTTATCATCCTCTTGGGAATCGTTTCCTTTTTAAAAGCTTCAGAAGTTATTGAGAGTAATTACGAGAAGGCATCAGAAGATATAATTAATATGGCAGGCGAATGTATTACGTTTGGTTTTCATTCTGTCCAGGCAAGCGCAATACTGTATACGAATGATAGTTTATTCCAAAAATATTCTCTAAGCCACGATGATAAGAGAAAAGCATGGCAATATGCAGACTCCATTGGTAATGTCTTATGTTCCAAGAAGGCAGTGGATGAATTCATCAAAAATATATATTTAATAAATGATAATGTTGATTCTATTTCAACCGGCGAAGGCATAGATTATGACATTTATAAAAGCTTTAAGAAAACAGACTTAGGCAAAATTTTGAACAGTAATAAAACTGAAAATGTATGGGATGGCGAAGATGCACTTCTTGATAGACAGTTGAAAACAAGTGCAGATGAGTATTCCATAAGACTTATTAGAAATGTTTCCAATGTTAATTCATTCCTGGTTGTTGATGTTAAGGCAGACGTTGTGAAAAATATTCTTTCTGATCTGAAATTTGACAAAAACGGTTTTCTAGGATTGGTAACCCTGGATGGAAAAGAGATTATTGATTATTCGCTAAAGCAAAAGGATCCTAGTATTGATATGGAAGCACTCAAATCAGAAAAGATCTTCGTAAACCAAGCTTTCTATAAGGAAGCAATGGCAGGGAAAGAAGTAAGTGGATCAAAATATGTTGACTATAAGGGCGCTACCTACTTATTCCTGTATTCTAAAGTTAGCGACACTGGAGCTGCTCTCTGTGCTTTAATGCCAAAATCCACAATTACTGGCCAAGCTGATAGTATTAAGAATGTTACAATTATTATTGTTATTATAGCATGTATTTTAACTATATTGATTGTAACAATGTTGTCTTCTGGAATTGTTAAAATATTTTTACCGAATAGTACGAAATAGGTTTTATAGATTTCATGTGAATAAAGTTCATACTTTATGCTTTTTCATAAAAAAATAATTCAGTTATAATGATTCATTCACTTCTCCCTCAGCTTCACAACATTTGCGGCACTGCGTCTGCGATCATCTTCGATGGCAGCGTAGTGTCTTTTTGTTGTATTGACATCCTTATGACCCAGGACATCAGCAACCAGATAGATGTCACCGGTTTCGCGATACAGACTGGTACCGTAGGTGCTTCTTAGCTTATGGGGCGTGATTTTCTTTAGTTTTGTTACCGTGGAAGCATATTTCTTCACCAGATTTTCTACGGAGCGGACATTAATCCGTTTCATCTGTAGGGACAGAAACAGGGCGTTGGCATGACCGTCATCGGGTACAATCAGCTTACGTTCCTCCAGATAGGTCAGTAATGCTTCGCGAACCTCTTCTCCGAAATACACGATAGTTTCGTAACCGCCCTTTCTCCTGATCTTAATTCCGTTATTCTCAAAGTCCACATCCTGAAGATCCAGACCCACACATTCCGATACACGGATTCCGGTACCCAGAAGCAGGGTCATCATGGCCAGGTCACGGAGCTTTGTCTTCTCATGATATTTCTGCTGCGCCTTTGTCATATTTCCTGCCGATTCAACTTCGTCCAGAAGCCTTGCCACCTCGTCTATCTCCAGACGTACGATGGCTTTCTCATGAAGCTTAGGGACATCGATCAGGGAAGCAGGATTGGTGGTGATCATTTCTTTCTTGTAATAATAATTATAGAAGCTACGTAGTGAGACCAGCTTGCGTTTCTTACCGTTCTCGGTATTCAGACGCTCGATCTCACCAGACTTGTTATTTGATTTATAATAGGTCAGATAATCCAGATATTCTTCAATATCGATTGGCTTTATCTGATCGAGGATATCCACCTTGACCTCCTTTAGATCGGTATTCTTTAAGGATGGATTGACGGACTTCAGAAAATCAAAAAATACCCTTAGGTCATAGGCGTAGGCTATTCTGGTTCGGGAGGAGGTAGTGGGCTCAATTCCTCTGAAGAAATGCCTGCAAAAGGGCGGAAGATCGTTCAAAAGCTCACGAAGCTTCTCTGTGTTATTGATATTTACCTGATCATGATAGGTGCGTTCCTGCATCATCGTTCCTCCGTTCCTAGGTCGTGAATGTCGATCTAATCATTAAAGCATACCATCCAAGTCTCCTAAATCAAATCCTACAATCTGCTTAGGGCAGCTTCCAACCCTGAATATTGCTTGTCTGGATTGCGTGGAATAATCTTTCCCGTAGTCCGGGGCTTTCCTTGCCCAGGGTCTTGATCAATTGTTTTATGTATTCCCTCTTTGTATAACCGTCTACCGGACAGGGATTCTTAACGACCGGCAGCTCATAAGCATTCCGAAACCCTTTGATATCGGCTTCCTCCACATAGATCAGAGGTCGGATCAGGGTAATATCCGAACGATCCAGATAAGTGACAGGAGAGAAGCAGTGAACTCTTCCTTCATAAATCAGAGACATCATCATCGTCTCAATCACATCATCATAGTGGTGGGCATAGGCTTCTTTATTACAGCAGAGCTCCTTCGCCTTGGTATTGAAGGCACCTTTGCGCATCTTAGCACATAAGGAACAGGGATTGCTTTCCTTCCGGTGTTCAAAGACAATTTCAGCTATTTCGGATTCTACAATAGTATAATTAATGTCGAGCTTTCGGCAGAGCTCTGCCACGGCAGAGAAATCCAGTTCCGGAAAGCCCATATTGACGGTAATCGCTTCAAGTTCAAATTTCTTTGGATAGAAACGGCGGAGTCCTGATAGTGCATAAAGCAGTGTCAGACTGTCCTTTCCTCCGGAGACTCCTATCGCTATCTTGTCTCCGTCCTCTATCATCTGATAATCATCCAGTGCTTTTCTTGTATAGCTGAGTAAATGCTGCAGCTTCATTAGTTACCTTACCTTTCAAACTATTCTAATCTTTGACATTATAGCACATAATTACCGGAAAGAAAACCATTCAGTACAATGTTTGATAAGTTCTACAGATGTAGGTGGATGGTTCATAAATATGTAATAAATAAAGTTTTTATAAGTGAATTAATTCGACGTTGGTAGAACACAACGAAGATTTAAAGACGAATAATATCTACAAAAGTAGAATATAGTACATTCGGATTATTTTGTAGAATTTTATCGCAAAGTCTGACAAAAAAGTAAGATTAATCCTGTAGAAAAATTATCTTTTTTACGATATATTTGGTAGATGACACAATTTTACCATTATTTAATACTATTGTAATAAATGGTAGATGTAATTTGATTTTTATTGACGGGAGGAAGGAAAGACAGACAAATGACAAATTATGTACAAAAGCTTTATCACATTACAAAAGAGAAAAAGATCCAAAGACGTCGGGCTATACTGAGGCTGGGCTGCATGCTTATCACAGCACTTTTTATCGCAGGTTTTTATCAGGAGACTGCGCAGGCGGCTGGTGGATTAAAAATATACGATTATACTACGAAGAAGGAGACTACCTATAAGGATCCACAGGTTAAGGTTACTCTGAATGGAGTAACGGTTACTGATTCTGATCTGCCGGGTATTCTTGCAAAGGGGATTGCGCTTGTTCCTTATGATGATGTTTTTAAGAATTCCGGTAT
The DNA here is from genome assembly GCA_023414985.1 of Bacillota bacterium. Classification (GTDB taxonomy): domain Bacteria; phylum Bacillota; class Clostridia; order Lachnospirales; family Lachnospiraceae; genus Mobilitalea. Next base: position 31,283 of record JAEZLY010000079.1, read on the forward strand.
CGCTGCGGAATGCATCTATGATAAAGGAAAGGGAACCATCTCTATCTCTAAGTACGGCAAGACGATTAAAATGACCGTAGGAAGTACAAAGGCAACCGTAAACGGACAATCGGTTACGCTTTCTGTTGCACCGATGAGAGTTAAATTCGTGAGTGAGAAGGCAGAGAAGATTTTAGTTCCCTCCCGATTTGTATCAGAAAATCTGGGTCTGAGCTATACCTGGAACAGCAGTAAAAGTACGGTGGCGATTGTCAAGACGAGCCTTGTACTTTCTTTTAATAATGGTGAAAAGTTCGAGTACACCGGAGCTCAGGGTAAGGTGACCGTCAACGGGAAGAATCTTAATCTCGGCAATATGCCAAGCATCATAACCAATAATACCGCCATGATACGTGCCAAGAGAGTATTTACCGATGCTTCCATAGGGGCAACCTACAGTTATAATGGTTCAGATCAGTCCATTACCTTGAAGAAGGGTGATAAGACGCTGGTAATGTACCTTGGCAAAAAAACTGCTTACCTGAACGGAAATGCCATGACGATGGATACGGCTCCGATCCTGGTAACGAACCATAATGTGAATACTTCCTATGTTATGGTTCCGGGAGGCTTTACCGCATCCTGTCTCGGATATGATTACAGTTGGAACAATTCAACCAGAACCTCCATGATCACTACTCAGAAAAGTCAGTCCTCAGCGGGTAGTCAGAACGGATCTGCACCGGAGCTCGGTGACAGCGGCGTCATCACAGACGTTGGGACTATCCTGGGACAATGGATCGGTGATGCATCAATTTTTAAAAGCAGCAGCGGAGTGCATGATATCAATGCGGATGCATCCCTAGCGGCTGGTTCTGTCATTGGTATCGAGCGAGATTATAATAATCTGAAGCAGAACGCAGAGACCTTCCTCATTCACAGTACAGGTACGTTCGGCAAGATAACCTCCCAAGTCTCCGGCAAAAGCATTACTGTGAAAGCAGATGGAGTATCCTGTAATGATCAGACGCTTCAGGCCTATGGTGTCTTCAGTAATTTTGTCAATACCATCGGAACCTATAATAATGTGGACAAGAGTTCAAGCATCGTACTTGAAATGCTTTCCTCCGATTATTCCTATGATTTGGCCTTATCCGACAACAGACAGACCTTATCTGTTACGGTATATTATAATTCCATTACTTCGGCTGTCATCGGAACGAACAGTGCTTGTGACTATGTAACACTGACAGGGATAGATCCATTGAAGGTTACCGCTAACAGATCAAGCGGTTTTATCAGTATTGAGCTGCCCAATACCACCAGCGGTATCAGTAATATTAATACCATGATCAGTGGGGCAAAATTCATCAATTCCTACTGCATTACCGGTGGAACGGACAAGACCCAGATTCTCATCGGAGTCAATGAGGGCTTTGATTATTATGTATCACAGAATCAGAACCAGTATTCCTTTATCTTTATGGCACCGGGAAGCGGAGGATCAGGAAATACAGGGGGCAGCTCCAATGTATCGCATACTTTGGACAAAGCAGCCTGCGAGATCATCATGCCGAAACCGGAAGGTCTGACCGCAGCGATGGTATCCGATGAAGATAATTATTTCAGCCATAACTTCGTGATCCGCCTGCAGGGTGATTATACCTCTGTCATAAACAGTTCAACCATCACGAATACTTCCGGTGCTGTAACCGGAATTAATGTAGCCCTAAACGGCAACGAGACAGTGATCACGGTTCATACCTCCAAGCTTCAGGGTTATGAATACGGAATGGATGATACCAATTTCTATATCAATGTCGGCAACCCCAGGGACATCTATCAGAATATCGTAGTTCTTGATCCGGGGCATGGCGGTGGTGCAAATGGCGCTCAGTATTTCAATACAAAGGAAAAGGATCTGAATTATAAGATTTTATATACCATCGGCAAGGATTATTTCAACCAGGATACGACGAAGCTGAAGGCATATTATACAAGAATTAATGATGTGGATATGTCACTCAGTGACAGAGCAGCTTTTGCCTCCAGATACGGAGCTGACCTGTTTGTCAGCTTACATATGAATGCTTCGCTGACAAAAAGTGCATACGGTACAGAAATTTATTACTCCAATTCGAATAATTCACCGAATGCTGCCGGGTTGACCAGTAAGATGCTGGCGGATACCTTCGCTGACAGAATTCCTGCAAGCCTTGGTACCTTGAAGCGTGGTTCCAGAGCGGAGCGATATACTGTAGTACATAAGAATACGGTACCGGCTGTCCTGATTGAGCTTGGTTTCTTATCCAATGAAAGCGATTATTCCAGACTGTCGAATCCTGATTTTCAGGATAAAGCGGCAAGGACAATCTATGAGACTCTGCTACAGGTGTTTCAAGATTACCCGACAGGAAGATAAATTGAAGAGAACAGGATAAGATTGAGTAAGCCATTGCCGCAGGCAGTAGAGAAAAGGTTAGATAGGTTGTTTAGTAAGGGGTTACAGTTATATTACTGCGTGATAAGCAGGTGATATGGCTGTAATCCCTTTTACTGTTTTACGCAACCCATTCGGCTCGAACATAGAAGCCGGCTTACACTTTGTTTAACGAAAAATCTCGAAATCCTTCAAAATTGTTGTAATATGGAAACTTTCTTGGTAAAATATGAGATACGTAGTACTTATTTACTAGGATTCGAAGGAACGAGGTATATTATGAAGTCTAAGTATCGTAAAATGACCAATATGATAGTTACCCTTACCCTATGTATCGGTACAGGTATGTTAAGTCTGGCTGTACCAGGCAGTAAATATGGTTCAGAGAAAGCGGATCCTTCGGATACCATGAAGAGGATATCAGAAATCAAAGAGACAGAAGAGGACGGAGAAAATATTGCTTCCGCAGATACGCGGGTATCGCCGACGCCAAGTCCGGCACCGAGTCCTACACCGACTCCGGCACCGGTCTATCCATTAGAAGAGAAAGATTACCCGGAAGCGATTAATACGTTGATCGATACCTATTATAAGGCGAAGATCAGCTTGGATATGGATACTTTGAAGAGTATTTCCACAGATCCTAAGGCAGTCCCTGATAAGGAGAGCTTAAAAAAGATTGTCGAGGGAATCGAGGATTGCTTAAATATGAAGTGCTATGTGAAAAGAACCTATGAGGAAGATTTTTATATTGTATGGGTTTATTATGATATCAAATTTATCAGTCTGGATACTTATGCGCCTTCCTTATCGAAGTTCTATATTAAGAAGGATGCCTCCGGTGAATTTAAGGTTTATGACGGAGAGCTGGATGCAATCATGAAAGCTTATGTCAAAGCAAGAAATTCCGACCAGGATGTCATAGAATTGAAGAAAAATACGGAGAAGCTTGAGGAGGAAGCAAAGGAAAAGGACGAGAAGCTGAGAAACTACTGGGAGGTTTTCGAGCGGAATTAAGAATAAGACAACCGGATGACTGATAGAGAACGGATACAATAAAGAAAGGAATGAGTACTATGTGGATTTTATTTGCCTTTGGTTCGGCTTTATTTGCGGGTATGACAGCGATCCTGTCCAAAAGCGGCATCAAGAACACAGATTCTAATGTTGCGACAGCAATCAGGACCGTGGTAGTTTTAATTTTTTCGTGGCTGATGGTTTTCCTAGTCGGTTCACAAAATACGATCGGGAGCATCAGCTCCAAGACCTTACTTTTTCTGATTCTGTCGGGACTGGCAACAGGTGCCTCCTGGCTATGCTACTTCAGGGCTCTGCAGCTTGGTACTGTCAATAAGGTAACACCGATTGATAAATCCAGCACGATACTGACGATGCTGCTTGCAATTATTTTTCTGGGAGAGAGCATGACCCTGATCAAGGCTGCGGCTATCCTTCTGATCGGTGCGGGAACCTATCTGATGATACAGAAAAAGAAGGAAACAGATACTACAGCAGTTCAATCCAACAAATGGATAATTTATGCGGTACTTTCTGCTGTCTTTGCAAGTATGACTTCAATACTCGGTAAGATAGGGATTGAGGGGGTTGAATCTAATCTGGGAACAGCAATCAGGACCATAGTTGTATTAATCATGGCTTGGGTCATCGTGTTTGTAACAAGGAAACAGCACATGCTGAAAAAGATTGACCGCACCAGCTGGTTGTTCCTCGTTCTGTCCGGAATTGCAACCGGCAGTTCATGGTTATGTTATTACAGAGCATTACAGGATGGACTGGCAAGTGTGGTGGTACCCGTCGATAAGCTGAGTATCGTGGTGACTATCGTATTCTCTTACATATTCTTAAAGGAGACTTTGACGAAGAAAGCACTGCTTGGCCTGGTACTGATCGTTGCAGGCACCTTATCCTTACTACTTTAAGAATTATTTTGAAGATTTGAAAGGCTCTGCCAAGTTATATTAGATATAACGGACAGAGCCTTTTACTTATTTATAGATAGAAATAGAATGCTATTTTGTATTCAATGAAGTATCTTGGTAAACCAGCGGTAGGAGGAGCTATCATTCTTTCCGAACCTTTTCCTATGTACGTAGGATAGGGATACCAAGGTAATTGATAGTGTGATGCAAAGAAGGATATAATTCAAAGCCTGCATAATCTCATCTCCTTATATAGTGCTATAATCTGATTACAGCTTTATCATAGCAGGCACTTGGTAAAGCAGCTATCATAGTCAGTTTAAATCTATGTAAATAATATGTAAAAGAGAGAGATAAGGGTATTTGACAATTTACAAAAGGTGGGAATTGCTATATAATATCAAATTGACGCAATAGCATTGACATAGTATCATTGATACAATTAATTCTCAAAGGAGTGTTTGAAATGGTTCAATCAATCGTACATATTGCATTAGTAGTAAAGGATTATGATGAAGCAATTGCTTTCTATACGGAAAAACTGCATTTTACACTGCTGGAGGATACCTACCAGCCGGAGCAGGATAAACGCTGGGTGGTAGTGGCACCGCCGGGATCTGTAGGAACTACCTTATTGTTGGCAAAGGCTTCGAAGCCGGAGCAGGAGCCGTTTATCGGCAATCAAGCCGGGGGCAGAGTATTCCTGTTTTTGAATACGGATGATTTCTGGAGAGATTATCATGATTTGAAGAACAAAGGGATTGAATTTGTTCGGGAGCCGAAGGACGCGGATTATGGGATGGTTGCTGTATTTCAGGATTTGTACGGAAACCTCTGGGATCTGATACAATTTAAGGATACCCATCCGATGATGAGGAGAGTGCAATAAAGAAATTCGAGCTGTTGGCGATGGAGGAACTATGCAAAGAGGACGTTACCTGTTACCGATGAGGAGAATCTGGCTGTTGACGTTGGTAGTCATGATAAGCATGGCTGGTTGTGATTCGGATCAAAACCTGCCTATCTACGGAACCTATACTATGGATGAATTGATCTACCATTCTTCTCTGAATCCGGAGACTTATGAGCAAAAGAAAACACAGCTTGAAGGCGCACAATTTATCATCAAGGAAAAGGAATTTAAGGTTATCACACCGGAAAGTACCTATGAGAATACGAAGCCTTCTTATGAGACCAGAAAGATGGAGGAGGAACTGATTGATCAGTTTCAGAAAGCCACTTCGGATATGGTAGCGATCACGGACTATAAATATAAATATCAATATGAGGTTTATGACGATAAGGCAAAGACGAATTACAGAATATATCTGATGGATGATGAGCTTTGGATTGCTGCTTATACGGTTACAGCCTCAGGGGAAGAGACGATTTTGGACCTGATCCGACTGAAATAAAAATAAATTGGCTGTCTCAAAATACAGAAACAGCTTAAGATCAGAACAACAGGCATCCCTCACACACTGGTTGATGGACATCATGCCGAGATTGTATGTCATTATCGAACATAAATGATCGCTTCTGACATACAATCTCAGCAAGCTGTTCGTCAAACAGTGCATTTACGCGAAAGCAAATGTGAGCAATGCGAACGCGCACGCGAACCTGATAGCGAGTTTACGAGCATATCAGGTATGGGATACCTGTTATCCTGACTTTAGCTGCCAGCAGGTATTTTGAAACAGCCAATTATATAATACGCTGAAGTATACCTATTTTATGGTTACTTCTGTCTCAAGCTCTGCGCCGTCTACATCGGCAATGATTGTAGCTTTGCCGGGCTTTATCGGTGTAATTGTACCATTGGAGGATACGGTTGCCACAGAGTTCTTATTGGAATACCAGCGGATCTTGCTGTTAGTACCATATACCTTCAGCTGCTTCTTATCCTTTAGGTTAAGTGTCAGTTTCTTACTGCTTAATTTCAGAACCTTCACCTTACTGGTGGACTTATAACCGTTTACAGTGGCAGTAATCGTTACACTGCCCGGTTCCTTCGCATAGACCTTACCGGTACTGGTGACGGAAGCGATTCGGCTGTTGCTGGAGGTCCATTTTACTTTACCCATATTCGGACTGAATTTCAGTGTCTTTACATAGTCTGTCCAACCACCCAGCTCGAGAACCACATTCTTTTCGTTAATTCCGTTGATGACTGTGATATAGCTCTGCAGGGTTTTACCATCAACTTGAACTGTTATGGTAGCGGTTCCGGGAGCGATTGCTTTTACCTTGCCTTTGTCTGATACGGTTACAACAGATTCATCATTGGAGCTCCAGCTTGCTTCTCCCTTTGTACCGGCAAGGGGTAGGGTATAGGAGCTACCTTTGTCCAGTGTAACCTCTTTCTTTAAATAGATTACATTCAACCTGCAGGTCAGCTTTTTGCCGTTGACGGTTGCTGTAATCGTCGTGGTTCCGGTGTGATTGGCGTAGACCTTACCGCTTTTGGTGACGGAGGCTACATTGTTATTGCCGGAATGCCAGGATACATAGTTCGAGGTACCTTTGATACGGAGTGTCTTATAATGGTCAACCTCAAGAGTGAGGGTTTTATCGCTGATCGTGATTGTTCCGGCTGCATATGCCTTTTCTTTCGTATAAAGCAAAGTACCTGTTGTTACCATGCTTAGGATAAGTAAAAATGAGACGATAAAGCGTAGCTTCTTCATTTTTAGAATAGCCTCCTTATGTGTGAATTACTGCCTATACGAGTTACCTGATATTTCATAACACAGGTTGGATTTACCTGTGCAATAACGAATCATCGAGTTTATTATAGGGCATATAGAAGGATTATTCATTATTTAAATAATGGTATTATGTCAACTAAATGATGTATTTTAATTGAATTTCTCTGTTTATGAAAATTTTAGCCAGTTCCTGTTCAAAAAATTCGGAGACTTCTTCCAGCTGTTCCCTGGGATAGACATATTTGCCGTAACCAAATTGTCCGTATTTATAACTGCGTTCTTCATCCTTCATGGGCAGGCTGTTCTCCGGAAATAGTTCTGAAATTACATTCCTGGCCCGTGTGGTGTAACGGTGTGAGATGATCTCAAAGGTGATCGGGTGGGAAAGCTTCTCCGGTAATTTGGCTTCCAACAGGGTTAATAAACTTCGGTAATCCCCTTTCCAGTTCTCATATAGAAATACCGGGGCGATGAGAAAGCCTGTAGGATAACCTGCTTGAATTACCTTGATGGAGGCATCGATTCTTTTCTCCATAGACGGTGTTCGGTTCTCATATTCTCCGATCACTTTCTCCGTATTCAGGGTAAAACGTATCTCGGTATGGTTATTATGCCAAATATCCAATAAGGTATCGATGTCTGTATACTTTGTGACAAAACGAAACCTTCCGTCCGGCGTATTGGCGAAATATTCAATCGCAGTCTTTAAGAGCCTTGAATAGGGTTCTACGGGTACCGGGTCTGAGGTTGCAGAGCCTTCAAACAGAGTTGGTTCGGGCAGCCTTTCCCTGATATATTCTCCGGCTTGGTCTAACAGCTCCTCTACATTCACATTTATTTTCGTATAAGGCTTATCCCCCAAATTCGTATTCAGATAACAATATTGGCAATGACCGATACAGCCCGACACCAGAGGAAGCTGATAATGGGCGGAGGGCCTGCAGGTCTGAAATTTTGCACCCTTTTTCACTCCGACCACCAGAGTATTTTTACCCTCTTTATAAAACTCTGCAAGGGAATCACCGGGGATCGTTTCTTTGATGCGGTTCCCTTGCAATCCTATCATTTCTATATCCTTATTTCTGATAAAGCTCTGATAAATCTCTTTCCCGATCGGATAATCCAGAGCACCTTTTTCAAAGATAATTCTTTTCGGAATGAACATAAGCAATCCTCCATTAACAAATGTGTAAAGCATATCGTTTCAGCTATATTGCCACTGAAAACAATACTATTATTTGTTCTCCGCATGGATACTATTATGTGAATTATTAATTTTATCTATGTATTTATCGCGGTCTGCGATATAATTATGAAAAATAGAATTAGAGAGAGATGCTGATATGCAATATACGAACGTAAAGAGAGCAACCTTCCTGGAGAGGCCTAATCGCTTTATCGCGAGAGTCAAGATAGATGGCAGGGAAGAAAAGGTACATGTCAGGAACACAGGCCGATGCAGAGAAATCTTAAAGGAAGGCTGTCCGGTTCTTCTGGAGAAAGCGGCAAATCCGGAGCGCAAGACCGGGTATTCCCTGATTGGGGCATATAAAGGGCAGGTACTGATTAATGTCGACTCACAGGTACCGAACCTTGTTGTCTATGAAGGTCTTCTGGAGGAAAAGGTTACAGAGCTCCCCGGGATCAACGAGGTAAGCCGTGAAGTTCGATATGGCAGCTCAAGATTCGACCTGGCTTTTACCGCCGGCAGCCGAAGAGGCTTTATCGAAGTAAAGGGAGTTACACTGGAACAGGAGGGAGTGGCATTATTTCCGGATGCACCGACAGAACGGGGGAGGAAACATGTCTATGAGATGATAAAGGCTGTGGAAGAGGGCTACATCGGTGTCATTTTCTTCCTGATTCAGATGAAAGGGGTAAAGTATTTTACCCCGAACAAAATGAGGGATCCAAAGCTTGCGGATGCTCTTAGCCTGGCGGCACAGCAGGGTGTTCTGATTCTTGCCTATGATTCCATTGTGACTGAGGACGGGATAAGAATAGGAGATCCCGTAACAGTCCGGCTTGCATAGGATTCTCCATGAAGTATTTGTGCAACGTTTCATCTGTAACCCGCTGAGCAGACGGATAATATACTGAATATGACAGTAGTATCGGAGCATTAGTTATGTCGTCGGATCCCACCTATGCAATTACAATTAATACACAAGCGCATACCTTAACCTTAACAAAAGACGGAACAACCATCAAAACCTACCCGGTTGCAGTCGGTAAACCGTCCACACCTACACCAAAAGGAAGTTTTCGTATCATCAATAAGGAACTCAATCCGGGTGGCCCTTTCGGGGTACGCTGGATGGGAATGAATATACCGGGCGGTGGCTACGGTATCCACGGTACGAATAATCCGGGTTCGATCGGTAAAAGCATTTCCCATGGTTGTGTCCGAATGTTCAATCCGGATGTCACCGAGCTTTATAATCTGGTTCCGGTCGGAACCCCAGTTAAAATAATATAAAATTTATGGAAATATCTTGGCAGGTATACTATAATTAAGATTGAAAAATTTGGAGCATCAGACAAGAATTGCCTGATGCTCATGATATAAGTAATCATCCTACTGCAAAGGAGTCGAATCCGATGAGTTCCCTTCAGATCTTTGATCAGCTGACAAAAGCCTGGTTTGAACGTACCCTTGGCGAACCTACCAGAGTACAGGAGGAGGCCTGGCCGGCAATTGCCGCAGGACAGAATACCCTGGTATCCGCACCGACAGGTACAGGTAAGACTTTAACAGCATTTTTGGTATTTATTGATAAGCTTAAAGCACAGGCTCGGGCTGGTACCTTACAGCAGGAGCTTCAGCTGATCTATGTCTCCCCACTCAAATCCCTTGCAGGGGATATCCGGGAGAACTTAAAGAAGCCGCTGGAAGGAATAACAGAAGAGGAAAGGGCCACCGGAGTCTATCAGGAGGGCTTGAGTAAGGAGTTGAACATCTCCATCCGAACCGGTGATACGACGCAAAATGACCGGCGTAGGATGATTAAGACCCCGCCTCATATTCTGATTACGACGCCGGAATCCTTATATCTGATGCTGACCAGCAAAAATGGTCAGTCTATTCTGCGTACCGCAAAGGCAATCATACTGGACGAGCTTCACGTCATGATCGATTCCAAACGGGGAGCGCATCTGATGCTTTCCATCGCCAGACTGGATAAGCTATGCGGGACACCGCTGCAGAGAATTGGATTATCCGCTACGATTGAACCTCTGGATAAGGCTGCGGAGTATCTTTCTCCGGATCCGGTGGCAATCATTGCTCCGAAGATGCATAAGGAAATTAAGTTGATCATAACAAGTCCACTGACAGATACAAAGACACAGCTGCATGATACCGTGTGGCAGGAATTGGGACGGGCTATCTATGCGCGTTGTCAGCATTCCAGAAGCGTGATTGCCTTTGTGGAAGGACGCGCCTATGCGGAAAAGCTTGCTTATTATGTGAATCTGCTGGGTGGAGAAGGCTTTGCAAGAACGCATCACGGAAGCTTATCCAAAGAACAGCGCTTTGAAGTGGAGACTTCCTTACGAGACGGAAGCCTAAGACTGTTATGTGCCACCTCCTCAATGGAACTCGGAATCGATGTGGGTGAGATCGATCAGGTATTTCAGATCGGCTGCCCGAGATCAATCTCCAGTACAATGCAGAGGCTCGGACGTGCGGGACATAATCCGAACCGAACCAGTATCATGCAGATCTTTCCGAGGACAGCATCGGAAGGCTTATACAGCGGATTAACCGCTGAGGTCGCAAGAAATGGCGGTGTGGAACATTCGAAGCCTCCCAGACTGTGTCTGGATATTCTGGCACAGCATCTGGTATCCATGGCAACCGGAGACGGGTATCAGTTAGAGGAGATCATGGAACTGCTGCCAAGGGCTTATCCCTTCCGTGAGCTGACGAAGGAGGATGTAAAGGACGTGCTCTGCATGCTGGCCGGTGATTATGAGCATGAACAGAATGTCCCGGTTCGTCCCAGACTGATCTATGACCGGATCCATGAACGTGTGGAAGGGGACGCTTACAGCC
>JAEZLY010000083.1 GCA_023414985.1 Bacillota bacterium
GTCAATCCCAGCAATATGGGTAATCTGGGAACCATTCTTAGAACCGCGGTGGGCTTTGGTATACGTGATATTGCAATCATCCTGCCCGGAGCAGATATTTTTAACCCGAAGACGGTGCGTTCCTCTATGGGGGCATTATTTCATCTGAATTTCCGGCATTATGAGAGCTTTTCAGAGTACCTTGAGGAATTCGGGCAGCATGATATCTTCACCTTTATGCTGAACGGGGAGAATACCCTTACCTTAAAGGATTGCCCGAAGACCAGGCTGTACTCGCTGGTGTTCGGAAATGAAGCAACAGGACTGGATGATTCCTATCTGAAGGTCGGAACAAGTATCTTTATTCCCCAGACTCCGGAGGTTGATTCCCTGAATCTGACCATCGCTGTGGGAATTGGAGCATATGTATTCTCGAATCAAAATTGATTTAGGCTTAAGTAACAGTACGATCTGATGCTTGAAACAAAATTAAAATGGGGTGTGCCTGCATTGCAGGCGGAAGGAGGATGTATGAGACTGAATTATAAGAGAACGTTCTTTGTAGGATTGGCATTTCTTTCAATCTGTGCCTTTTGGCAGATGTATGATAATGTAATCCCGTTGATGCTGAAGAATACCTTTGGACTGGGAGAGACGGTCACGGGTGTTCTGATGGCACTGGATAATATCCTTGCATTGTTTTTATTGCCGTTGTTTGGTACGTTCTCGGATAAAGTAAATACACCGTTAGGTAAAAGAACACCCTTCATTATTGCAGGTACCGTAGTGGCTGTTATCTCCATGACATTACTCCCGCTAGCAAATAAATCCGGAAATATGGTTTTATTCTTAGTATTTCTCGGTATCGTTCTGGTTGCAATGGGATCCTACCGATCACCTGCTGTGGCGCTGATGCCGGATCTGACGCCGAAGCCTCTTCGAAGCAAAGCGAATTCTGTCATTAATCTCATGGGTGCCATCGGCGGTGTCTATACCCTGATCATGATTAAGCTCCTTATGAGTGAAGGAACAGATTATAAAGCATTATTTGCCTCTGTTGCAGCGATCATGGTAATTGCCGTAATATTACTGGTGATTATCATCCGCGAGAATAAGCTGTCCAAGGAGATAGACTTAGAAGCAGGAGCAATACATAATCAGGAGACAGCAGCAGAAGCACAGGTTGATCCGGAGGAGGCTGCCGCAGGAATGCCGAAGGCAGTCAGAAGAAGCTTCCTATTTCTATTGGCTTCCATCTTCTTATGGTTTACAGCATACAATGCTGTGACTACGGCCTATTCCAGATATACGGAACAAATCTGGGGACTGAAGACCGGAGGCTTTGCTGATTCACTGCTGTTTGCAACGATTGCTGCAATCTTTAGTTATATTCCGATCGGTATTATCGCCAGCATCGTGGGCAGAAAGAAGACGATCCTTGCAGGCATCCTGATGATGACAGGCTCCTATCTTTGCGGAGCATTGTTCACTTCCTATTCACCCTGGATCAATGTGGTATTTGCTTTTACCGGTATCGGCTGGGCTGCAATTAATGTCAATTCCTATCCGATGGTTGTAGAAATGTGTAAGGGCTCCGATATCGGAAAGTACACCGGTTTATATTATACCTTTTCCATGTCAGCTCAGGTTTTAACACCAATCCTTTCCGGTTCCTTACTGGAGTTCGTATCCTATAAGACACTGTTCCCTTATGCTTTACTGTTCTCAGTAGCATCCCTCTGTACGATGCTTCAAGTGAAACATGGAGATTCCAGACCGGTCAGAAGGAAGGACATGATAGAGAATTTTGACACACCGGACTAAACATGACGCATCATTATTAAGAAATGGGGATTATTATGTTACTGAAGATTATTATTCTGATCATTCTGATCATAATCGTATTATACCTGCTTGCTATCATGCCGAAATTGAGGCATAACCCGAAGACGAAGCTCATGGACGGATGGCTGTATGCACATCGCGGTCTGCATAACAACAAGACTGAGGCGCCGGAAAATTCTCTGAAGGCATTTGCCCTGGCAGTAGAGAAGGGCTTTGGTATTGAGCTGGATGTCCAGCTGACCAAAGACGAAGTCCCGGTTATCCTTCATGATTACAGCTTGAAACGTGCCTGCAAGACAGATATTAAGGTTGCTGACTTAACCTATGAGGAGCTTGGCCAGTATCATCTGTTCAAATCCAAGGAGAAGATTCCGACTTTACAGGAAGCCTTGGAGGTCATTAACGGGAAGGTTCCGGTGATAATTGAGCTGAAGATACCCTGGAATCCGGATCGTCTGTGCAATAAGGTGTCTGAGCTGTTAAAGGACTATCACGGATTTTACTGTATCGAATCCTTTAATCCATTTGGATTAATGTGGTACAAAAAGCATTACCCTTCTGTCGTCAGAGGGCAGCTGGCAACGGACTTTTTCAGGGAACAGGAGGAGGGTGACCGGTTCCAGTTCTTTTTATTGAAGAACTTGCTTATGAACTTCCTGACCAAACCTGATTTTATCGCCTACCATCATGTATATAAAAAGGGATTATCCTTTACGCTCTGCAGAAAGCTATTTCGAACAAAGCCTGTGGCCTGGACAATCAAATCCGCCGAGGAGCTGGAGGGCAGCAAAAAATATTTTGAACTTTTTATCTTCGACAGCTTCCTGCCGGAAGGGAAATAAAGGACTTATCATAAAAGTTTTCAATAAGGAACTGTTGCAAAAAAGCAAGGTACTGCTTAAGGTAAGGACAAACAAGCACCCCTCACACACAGGTTCCCGGACAGCCTGCCATTTTGTAAGCCATGATCAAACAAAAAATTTGTTTGCTCTTGTCTTACAAAATTAGCAACCTGTTCGGCAAACAGTGCATTATGGGGTGATTGTTATCCTTACCTTAATCATCAAAGGCCATTTTGCAACAGTTCCTTGCTTTAATCATGTATTATGAAAAGTCCCTTTTTTCCCCTAGTAAGAATTAGAAATTGAATTAAGAATAGCCACCTCTAAAACTATGCATCCTAACAGGAGAAGTTGATTATTTTGTCGGAAAAGAGGTGGCTGGATTGTTTAAATGGATCATTGTATGGATCTGCGAATGGCTTTGGTGTCTTTCAAACCTGATTATGAAGCCACGTATGCTTTCCTATCGGCGGGGATATAAAAGAGAGGTCCGATGCGGAAAATTAGATGAAGCAGCTTATCGGCAATGGAAGAAACACTCCTTTACCCTGCAATCGGATTATGGCTATCGTATCTTCTGCGAACGGATCGAGGACAAGGTGATTGAAGCGGTAGACGCTGCTTTTCATCCTTCTGAAAAAAAGAGGATTGCTATCCTCAGCCATGGGTTGGGCTATGCGAGATATAGCTGTATTAAGTATATCAGAATGTATCTTCGGCTAGGATACACAGTTGTCTTATATGACCACCGCAACCATGGAATGAGTGGAAGAGCCTGCACCTCCATGGGATATTATGAAAGAGATGATCTGGTGCGGGTGGTTGATTGGTGCCGGCGAAGATATCCGGGCTGCCAGATTGTAACACACGGAGAATCTATGGGTGCTGCTACAGTACTGATGCATCTCGGGATCGATGACAGGGTAAGCTGCACGATTGCAGATAGTGCGTATTCCGATCTGACCCAGCTGCTGCAGCATCAGATGAAACAATTTTATCACCTGCCCTGCAGGCTGATCCCTGTGGTAAGCTGTCTCACCTGGCTTCGGGCCGGCTTCCGATATCGGGAGGTAGCTCCGATCAGAGCCGTAAGAAAGACAGATACACCAATCCTTTTTATTCATGGTAAGATTGATAATCTGGTTCCGGCAGACATGTCCAGAGAGATGTATGCTGCCAAGAAGAAGAACAAAGCGATTTATCTCGTGGCCGGCGCCCGTCATGTACAAAGTTACTGCAAGAATAAGGAAGGCTATGAGAGAGTAGTGGAAAACTTCTTAAAGAATTACATGAGATAGTGAGACAATGAGTAAAAAAGAAATAGAAGAGAAGCATATTACGAAGAATTTAATTAAGAGATCATAGAATAAAGAATTCAAAGACTAAAATAATAAAAAGAAACAAGGTTTAAATAGTAAATAGAAAGAAGGACTGACGAAATGGGATACGCCATTTGCTCAGTCCTTCTTTCTGTATTTATCATTCTATAATTATAGCATTATTTCTGATCGATGGAAGCCATCTTCATGGCACGCACCTTTAAGGAAAGACCGAAAAGATTGATGAAGCCCTCTGCATCATGATGATTATAGAGATCACCGGTTGTAAAGGATGCGATGCTTTCATTATATAAGGAGTAAGGGGAGGTGGTACCCTGCTTGATGATATTTCCCTTATAAAGCTTCAGCTTTACCTCGCCGGTGACATATTGCTGTGTCACATCAACAAAAGCCTGGTATGCTTCCCTGAGAGGAGTGAACCATTTTCCCTCATACACGATATCCGCAAAACGGTTACCAACCTCCTTCTTAGCAGTCAGGGTGGCGCGGTCGAGGATCAATTCCTCCAGCTGCATATGTGCCTCCATCAGGATGGTTCCGCCGGGAGTCTCATATACACCACGGGATTTCATGCCTACGACACGATTTTCAACAATGTCAACGATACCGATGCCATGCTTGCCTCCGATCTGATTCAATTCCTTGATGATTTCGGTTGCGGACAGTTTCTTACCGTTTAATGCGGTCGGAACGCCTTTCTCAAAGGAAAGACTGAGGGTTACCCCTTCCTCAGGAGCCTTCTCGGGAGATACGCCGAGTACCAGAAGGTGATCATAATTCGGTGCATTGGAGGGGGATTCCAGCTCCAGACCTTCATGGCTGATATGCCAGAGGTTACGGTCACGGGAGTAGCTGTTGTCTGCCGAGAAGGGAAGATTGATTCCATGCTTTGCACAATATTCAATTTCTTCTTCACGGGAGGACATGGTCCAGATTCTCCAGGGAGCGATGATCTTTAGATCGGGCGCCAGAGCCTTGATGGTTAATTCGAAACGAACCTGATCATTTCCCTTACCGGTGGCACCATGACAGATTGCGGTTGCACCCTCTTTTCTTGCGATCTCAACTAATCTTTTTGCAATAACGGGTCTTGCCATGGAGGTGCCGAGCAAATACTTGTTCTCATAGACAGCATTTGCCTTTACGCAGGGCATCACATAATCATTAACAAATTCCTCTACGACATCTTCAATGTAAAGCTTGGTTGCTCCGGATAACTTTGCTCTTTCCTCCAGACCGTCTAATTCGTTTCCCTGTCCTACATCGATGCAGACGCAGACTACTTCATAATCATAATTCTCCTTTAACCAGGGAATGATAGCGGTAGTATCAAGACCACCGGAGTAAGCAAGAATAACCTTTTCCTTCATATCCATTACCTCCATGATATTATTTCTATAGTTCCATTCTAAGCTCGTCTGGCAAGCTGAATATTAATTTTATGTGACTAAATATACAACACATTTTATTATTATGCAAGAGAAAAAATGAATAAAGTATAAAAATACATAAAAAATATTTCCTCGCTTTACATATCTACCATCTATATTATAATGAAAGTAGAAGAACGCAAGCTGAAAGGAGTAATAGAATGTATCATATTATATTAGCATCAGGGTCTCCGAGAAGAAAAGAAATTATGGATACGATGGATATTCCTTACCGGGTAATCGTAACAGAGGTAAAGGAAGAGACGGGAGAAACCGTTCCTTCAAAAATGGTACAGGCTCTGGCACGCCTAAAATCCAATGCCGTACTGCCCCAGGTAAAAAAGCTGGCCGAAGAAGCCGGACAGCCCGGGGAACAGCCGGAATTTATCATTATTAGTGCGGACACCATGGTATTCTATGAGGAGCATGTACTGGGGAAACCCAGAGATGAGCAGGATGCAGCCCGGATGCTGCAGCTCCTTTCGGACGATACCCATGAGGTATATACAGGAGTAAGCATCCTGATCCTGAAGGTCGATGGAATCACGGAGGAATGGAGCTTTGATGTCTGTACGAAGGTCATTGTCTGTTCCCTTTCCGAGAAGCAGATCAAAGAGTATATCGCGACGGGAGAGCCGATGGATAAGGCGGGTGCTTATGCCATCCAGGGGAAATTCGGTATCTATATCAGAGAAATCATAGGAGATTATTATAATGTAGTGGGTTTTCCGATTGCGAAAATTTATGATGCTTTACTGGAGCACGGAATTGATATAAAAAATTTAAATTAGGTATTGCATAAAATTTAACTCGGATGTATAATTATAAACAATTATTTTTGATAAATGTGTCAGAACATCTTTTGGCACTTTACTCAGTTAACCTACCAGAACAGGAATAAGTTTAAAGGATACGGAGGTGAGCTTCATGATCCGGCAGTTTACGATGAAGGATTATGACGAGGTATTTGAGCTTTGGAAGAAGACACCGGGAGTGGGACTTCGAAGCTTGGATGACTCAAAAGAAGGGATAGAACAATTCCTAAGAAGAAATCCTACTACAAGCTTTGTGGCAGAGGAGGATGGCCATATTGTAGGAGTCATTCTGGGCGGTCATGACGGAAGACGGGGAACTGTCTACCATGCCTGTGTTGAGGAGGCTTACCGAAGACGTAACATCGCCAAGGAGATGACGGCTTGTCTGATCGAGGCGATGGCAAAGGAGAATATTACCCGGGTGGCGCTGCTCTGTTTTCAAAATAATGAAGCAGGGAGTCGTTTCTGGGAGGCATACGGCTTTATGAAAAGAGAAGATTTAAATTACTATATATACATAATCAACGAGGACAATCAATAAGGAAATGAATTCGGAAAGGGATGGATGAGTATGATCAAGACGATAGATGGCGGTGTTACTGCCGCAAAAGGATTTCAGGCAGCCGGAGTCTATGCCGGAATAAAAAAGAAGCGTAAGGATATGGCACTGGTATATTCAGTAGTGCCTGCCAAGGGAGCCGGTACCTTTACAACCAATGTAGTAAAGGCAGCTCCGGTGAAATGGGACATCAAAATCACAAAGGAAAGTGCTTATGTCCAGGCTGTGGTACTGAACACAGGTATGGCCAATGCCTGTACCGGAGCAGAGGGAGATCTGAATAACGAGCTGATGGCAAAAGCAGTTGCGGAGGCAATGAATATTCCGGTACAGTCAGTGTATACAGCTTCCACCGGTGTCATCGGAAAGCAGTTACCGATCGATATTATTCAGGAGGGGGCAAAGCTCCTTGCAGCTGAACTGAAGGACGGAAGAGAAGCAGCAGCATCGGCGGCCGAAGCAATCATGACTACCGATACCTATTCCAAGGAATGTGCCGTTACCTTTACAGTTGATGGTAAGGATGTAACCGTCGGAGGAATGTCCAAAGGGTCCGGAATGATTCATCCGAATATGGCAACCATGCTTTGCGTGGTTACTACAGATCTAAATATCAGTAAGAAATTAATGCAGGAGGCACTCAGTGCTGACGTTAAGCACAGCTTCAATATGGTCAGTGTGGATCGGGATACTTCCACAAATGATTCCTACCTGCTTCTGGCCAACGGCTTGGCGGGAAATGAAGAGCTTACTGAGAAAAACGAAGATTATGAGAACTTCTGCAAGGCTCTGAATATCGTTACAACAACGCTGGCGAAAAAAATGGCGGCAGATGGTGAGGGCGCATCAAAGCTTTTAGAAGCTGTGGTAGTCGGAGCACCGACAGAAGAGGCTGCAGTCCTCCTCAGTAAGTCCATCATTACCTCTAATCTGGTGAAATCGGCAGTCTTTGGTAATGATGCTAACTGGGGACGTATCTTATGTGCCATGGGATATTCCGGAGTTGAGTTTAATCCTGATCTGGTAGATCTGTCTATTGAGAGTTCCGAGGGAAAATTGAAGCTGGTGGAGAACGGTTTAGCTACCGACTATTCCGAAGAAATTGCAACAAAAATCCTGTCGGGTAAGACAGTGACCGCAACCGCTGATCTAAAAGCAGGAAATGCCTCAGCCACAGCCTGGGGCTGTGATCTTACCTATGATTATGTGAAGATCAATGCTGATTACCGCTCATAAATAACATTAACTCGACTATAGAAAGGAAGAGACATGGAACAGATGGAACAAATACTAATGAAAGCGCAGACCTTGATCGAGGCGCTTCCCTACATACAGAAATTCAATAACAAGAAGGTTGTTGTGAAATACGGCGGCAGTGCCATGCTGGATGAAAACCTCCAGTTGAACGTAATCAAGGATGTAGCATTGTTGAAGTTGGTCGGTATGCAGCCGATCATCGTCCATGGAGGCGGCAAAGAAATTACCAAATGGCTGAGTCTGCTTGGGCATGAGTCCAGATTCGTGGAAGGCTTACGGGTTACCGATGAGCAGACCATGGAGGTTGCCGAGATGGTGCTCGGTAAGGTGAATAAGAACCTGGTACAGCTGGTAGAAAAGCTGGGTGTCAAGGCAGTCGGTATCAGCGGGAAGGACGGTTGTACCCTGAAGGTTGACCGAAAGACTGTGAACGGACAGGATATCGGCTTTGTCGGAGATATCAAGGACGTCAATATTGAGCTGATCAATACCCTGATCGATAATAATTTTGTGCCTGTTATTGCACCGATCGGATTGGACGATGATTATCAGAATTATAATATCAATGCGGATGATGCGGCTTGTGCCGTGGCTACAGCAATCGGAGCAGAGAAGCTGGTCTTCCTGACTGATATCGAAGGTGTCTATGCCGACCCGAAGGATAAGAGCAGTCTGATCTCCGTGTTGACTCTGGATAAAGCGGATGAGCTGATGGACAGTGGATTTATCGGAGGAGGAATGCTCCCTAAGATAAAGAATTGCGTGGATGCTGTCAGAAACGGAGTGTCCAGGGTTCATATCCTTGACGGAAGGATAGAGCATTGCCTATTGCTGGAGTTCTTCACCAATAAAGGAATTGGAACAGCCATCATTGATCAGGCAAGCATCTATGAAAATGAAACCGTAGGAAAATAGAACTGAGGGGAGAGTATCTTATGAAACAATATATTGAAGAAGCAGATCAGCTTTTGATGCATACCTACAGTCGATATCCGATTGTTTGGGATTACGGTGAGGGTGTTTATCTATATGATGTGAATAAAAAGAAGTATTTGGACTTCGCCGCAGGTATTGCGGTATTTGCTTTAGGG
>JAEZLY010000112.1 GCA_023414985.1 Bacillota bacterium
GATGTGGATGAAGGAACACCAACCCGAGCTCTTTCATCAAATACATAAAATACTCGGATCGAAGGATTATATCAATTATAAATTTACCGGAACCATCTGTACCGATCCTTCCTATGCCTCTGGTTTCGGAGTGTTTAACCTGGAAAAGTGGGATTATGAGAATCGCTTCTTTGAGGCCGCAGGGATTGACAGGAAGATATTTCCTGAGATCCGGCCTACAGATTCTATTATTGGTTATGTAACAAAAGCAGCTGCGGAAGAGTCCGGTCTCCTCGAAGGGACACCGGTTGCCTGCGGTGCTGTAGATAACACTTGTATGTCCTTAGGTGCTACCGGTTTATCGCAGGGAGCCGTCTATACTTCCTTAGGCTCCTCCAGCTGGATTGCTGTCACTTCGCAGAAACCTATTATTGATTTAAAGACCAGGCCCTTTGTTTTTGCACATGTGAAGAAGGGTTACTATACATCCGCGGTATCTATCTTTTCTGCAGGTAATTCCAACCGTTGGGTCAGAGATAATCTTTGCAGGGACCTGACCAACGACACGGATGCCTATTATTTGATGGATCAGATGGCTGCGGCTGTTCCGATCGGAAGCAACGGTGTCTTATTTAATCCGAGCCTTGCAGGAGGTAGTGCGCAGGAGCCAAGCCCAGACCTCTGCGGAAGCTTTGCCGGTCTTACCTTACGGAATACCAGAGAAGATATGGTCAGAGCCGCAATGGAGGGTATTGCAATGGCCTTAAGAAAAGCTTTGGATATCTTATTAAGCCGAGTAAATGTCAGCGGAAATATGCTGATGTGCGGTGGTGGAAGCAAAAGTCCTGTATGGCTGAGAATGTTTGCAGATATCTATAATCTCCCGATACTGAAAACAAATATTGATCAAAACGCTGCATCTTTGGGAGCTGCAGCTATCGCTGCAAATGCATGCGGAGTATGGATCGGTTATGATATCATCCCCGAAATCCATAAGACGCAAAATCTTATCTATCCAGACAAGAAATCGAATGAGAAATATGAAAAGCTTCTAAATATCTATGGCATTTGGACAGAAGATCTGGCTAAGCTTGGTGAATTAATGAAGCAAATACATTGATTATTTCTGTAAAATAAATAAGGGCTATGAAAAATTCCATCCGGGTGATTTTTCATAGCCCTTATTTATAACTTTCTGTACTTATAACCTAAACTTACTAATCTCGTTGTTTAAATCTGTAGCCATGATGGATAGCTCAGTCGTGGCTGAGGCAATCATCTCTATGGCGGCCAGCTGCTCCTCATTGGTTGCAGATATTTCTTCCGAACTCGCAGCTGATTCCTGGGATACAGCTGACATATCCTGCGTCTGATTGGTAACTTCGGCTGCAGAATCATTGATTGCTCTGATCTGATCAGAGATCTCATCTGTAAGTATAGCAATATCATCCACTGACACTTTTATCTTCTTAAAGGATTCCTTTGTAATCTGTATCGCTTTTTCCTGCTCGACTGCAAGTTCTCTGGCTTTCGCGATATTAGCAGCAGTCTCTTTATTCTTTGCAACAGTATCCGATATGATACCTGTAATCTCATTCACCGAGTTTGCCGTATTCTTAGACAGCTTTCCGATTTCTGAAGCTACTACCGCAAATCCTCTGCCGGCCTCTCCCGCTCTGGCAGCTTCGATGGATGCATTCAGGGAAAGCAGATTCGTCTGTTCAGATATAGCACCGATGACATCAATGATGTTGACGACCTTATCCATCTGGTTACTCAGTTCTTCAATAGATTCCTCTACAGCATTGGATACTTCCATATTCTCTCTGATCTTTCTGATCGTCAGATCAATTGCTTTTTGTCCCTCTTCTATCATCTCAAGGGAACTCTTCGAATTCTCCGAATTGATTTCTGTAGCTTTATCAACATCATAGATTCTTGATGCCATTGATATGATGTTTTCACTTACATTTGAGATTGTTTCAGCCTGTGCATTATTCCCGATTGCAATTTCATTGATAGAATTTACAACTTGATTGATTGTCTTCGTACTCTCTTCAGTAGAAGCAGCCAATTCCTCCGAGCTTGCTGCAAGATTATTGGAGATGGCTGAGATATTACCCACCATATTACGTAATGCGGATCTGAGCTCACCTACGGCTCTGGCAATTGCTCCCGTCTCATCCTTATAGGATTTATATACCTGATGAGCATCATCGTGCTGTAAGTCGAGCTTTGATGTTTTGTCGATGATTTTTATTATTCCTGAGATGGATGTTATGATGGAGAACATAAACAGCAATCCTAATACGATTGCGATGATCGAAACGAGAACAGAAATAGTTAGCAGTAATGCACTCGCATCTTGCCCATTCTTGGTATTCTGCGTATAGACAGTTTCTGCATCATCAATATTATAATTCACCAGATCTCTGATTGATGTCTGCAAGTCCTCGAATATCGCCTCTCCGGAGCTTTTAAATAATTCCTGTGCCTCTGTAATTTTCTCGGAGGTAATCAGTTCAACCAACTGATCAGACATTTTCAACCATTCATCCTGATTATACTTGATAGCCTGATATTGCTGAACTTCGTATCCTGCAAGTCCGGATTTTTCGAACTCTGTAAAATCATCTGTTATCTTTCCATTCCGCTCTTTGATGTCATCCAGGATTGACTGTCTGCCCTCTGCATCCTCCGTCACCATCAGATTCAGGATATTGGCGAAATTTGCCCGTGATTGTGTTCTTGCATCACTTAACTTTTCAATAGCCAATACATTTTCTGTATACATCCCCTTTAATGCATTGTTTGATTTTTGATTATACGAATAACCTATCATTCCTACTGCCGCGATTGCCAAAATCATAAAAGCAACCAAAATCAACAATTTAGTCCTAATCTTAATCATATTTAGTAATTTCATAGCTACCTCTCCCAGTGATGAATTTTTTGCATGCAAGGTACACCCATAGTCTAACAAATCACTCCCATAATCCAATCATCCGGAACACCCATATAAATAAAAAAACTGCAGCTTACAGCCACAGTTTCATGATGGTTACAATTCTACCCGGCGGCTTGACTATCTTAGTACGGTAATACCTTAGACTCACAGCTTTGCGTCCTTATTTTTCAATAAGTTTGCCTATTAAAAATATTATTAAATTTCATTATTGTATAAACTTACCACTAAACATTTGTTATGTCAACATCATAATTAGGAGTATATCCAATTTATTTAATATTATTTCGTATATTAAGTACTCCTCATCCAAAATGCCCGCTCACATAATCCATTGTCTTCTCGTGGCTTGGCGCTGTAAATATCTTCTCTGTGGCATCAAATTCAATCAATTCTCCCAGCAGGAAGAAGGCTGTCTTATCTGCGATGCGAGAAGCCTGTTGCATATTATGAGTGACGATAACTACTGTGTATTCCTTCTTCAACTCTGAGATCAGGTCCTCAATCTTAAAGGTTGAAATCGGATCCAGAGATCCCGTAGCCTCATCCATCAGGATCACCTCAGGGTTCAAGGCTATCGTCCGGGCAATACAGAGACGCTGCTGCTGACCGCCGGACAGAGACAACGCACTTTTTTTGAGACGATCCTTGACCTCGTCCCAGAGCGCTGCTGCCCTTAAGCTTTTTTCGACGATCTCATCCAGTTCGCTTCCTTTTCTGCCATGGTAACTCGGTGCATAGACGATATTGTCATAGATACTCCGAGGAAAAGGGTTCGGTTTTTGAAATACCATCCCGATCTTCTTACGAATCAGCATCGAGTCAATGCGGTTATCATAAATATTAACCCTATCATAAATGATTTCACCTGAAATTCTGCAGTCGGGAATGATATCATTCATCCGGTTTAAGGCTCTTAAAAAGGTAGATTTTCCGCAGCCGGAAGGCCCAATCAGAGCAGTGACTGCATTTTTCTCTATATCCATCGTCACATCCTTCAGGGCCTGTTTTTCCCCATAATGAAGATTTAAATTTTTCACTGTAATTATGTTCATTATTTCATGCTCACCTTCTTCTTAAAAAGACCTGCAATTACATTTGCTGAAAGGTTGATCAGGAAAACCAGGATCATCAGGATTGCTGCCATTGCATAAGGGACCCATTCCGGGGCACTGCCCTCGGTAGCATACAGGTAAAGCTGCACAGTCAGACCGGCTCCCGGTTCCAGAATATGCTTCACGGCGTTAGTCGGCATAGTGTAATCAACTCCCGCAGTATAGAGCAAGGCCGCTGATTCACTGACAATCCTTCCGATGCTTAAGATCACCGCTACCACAATACCGGGTAAAGCACAAGGCAGTAGTATCGTACGGATGATATGAAGCTTGGAGGCCCCCAGCGAAAAGGCCGCTTCACGATAGGTCGGATTCACCTGAAGCAGTGCTTCCTCCGTAGTTCGAATCATAGTAGGGAGAACAATCAGTGCACAGGTCAGTGCACCGGATACCATAGAACCGCTGCTGCTTCCGATCTGCAAAGCATTGACAAAAAATGCGAGACCAAATAAACCATATACGATGGACGGTATTCCGGCGAGAATTTCTATCGTAAACCGAAATGCAGTAATAATCCTGCCGGGTCTGGAATATTCAGAAAGGTAGATTGCCGTTCCGATCCCAAGCGGAATCGATACCACCAGCGTGATCAGAACGATATATAACGTATTGAGAATCATCGGTCCAATTCCATAGGTCTCATTCAGGCGGGAAGGTGCCTGGGACAGGAATGCCCAATTAATATAAGGAAAGCCTTTGACAATTAAAAATGTTATAATTGCAGCCACCATAAGGGTTACCGCTGCAGTAACCGTATAAATCAACACCCGCACTGCTATGATACCGGGTCTTATCTTCTTATAATATTTGTTATTTTCCATTGAGTGTATCCGCCTTTTTAATAACAAAATGAAAACCAAGATTGAGAATAAAAATAAATACAAAAAGCACCAGACCAATTCCGATCAGAACACCTCTGGTCTGTTCTGTTGCATAGGACATTTCCGTGACAATGGCCGTGGTAAGAAACCGTACCGGCTCCAGCATCGCCGGCATCTGCGGTATATTGCCCGCAACCATGATTACTGCCATCGTCTCTCCGATTGCTCTGCCGATGCCCAGCAGAACAGCAGCCATGATTCCCGACCTTGCCGCCGGCAGTACGATGGTGAATAACGCGAATTCCTTTCGAACACCTAAGGCATAGGCGGCTTCCAGATATCCTTTATCAACCGCATTGATACTGGTTTCACTGACACTGATGATCGTCGGTAGCGCCATAATCGTCAGGACAAGCACCGAAGATAGCATGGTCAATCCCGAAGATAAATTGAACAGCTTCTGAACCAGGGGAACGATAAAGATCAATCCCAGAAATCCATAAATTACGGAAGGAATACCGGCCAGCAGGCTGATAATGGACCGAAGCACCGAACCCAATTTCTTTGGCATCATCTGGCCGATGGCCAGCGCCACCAGGATTGAGATTGGAACAGAAATGAGGATGGTAAAGAAAGTGGCATAAAGGGAAGATAAGATAAAGGCTAAAATCCCATACTGAGGCGGTTCATTTGCGGAATTCCAGACCGGTCCGAACAGGAATTCCCTGATTCCTACCTTTGCAATGCTCGGTCCTCCGTTGATGAACATAAAAATCCCAATCAGAATAACGGACAGAGCGGTAATCAGTGCAAAGATAAAAACGATGGCTTTAAAAATACGATTATATGTATTGGCTTTCTGATTTTTCATGGCTGCTCCTTCAGAATCCGGCATTGGCACTGCTTGAATGCAGTGCCAATCCATTCCTCTATTTTAGAACTTTTTTACTCATTTGTTGGCAGAAGCTCTTATTTGGTTACCTTGACCTTACAGGTCTTTTTAATCTTACTGCCGTCATTTGTTGTAACCGTTATCGTTGCCGTACCGGCACTGATCCCTTTGACAAGACCCGTGGCTGAAACCGTAGCTACCTTCGGATTAGAGGAAGTAAAGGTCAAAGTAGGGTTCGAAGTATCTTCCGGTAATACAGCGGGAGTAAGCGAATAGGTGCTGTTTGCCTTGATCGATATGGAGGTACTTCTAAGTGTGAGATCGGTTGCTTTTACTCTGACGAGATTATTTCTGACAAAGCCCATCTTATCAATCACTGCCTGGCCGTCAGCGCTTGAGATAAAGTTCAGGAAAGCCTGTGCTGCGGGTGTAATGGTCCTCTTATTGTTATATACCAGCAGGAAAGGTCTTTTAATCGGGTAAGTGCCGTCTGCAACGGAATACTTGGAGGCTTCAATTCCGTCAATCTTCAGTGCTTTTACCTTAGTTTCATCCATGTCACCAAGGGACATGTAACCGATCGCGCCTTTGTTGTTCTGAACCGAGGTCTGCATTACACCTGTGCTTGCCAGGGAGCCGTCCAGCTTGACATCATACCCGCTGGGAAGTGCTGTACCATAATCAGCCTTAAAGAAATCCTCAAAACAACTTCTTGTACCTGAGCCTGCTTCCCTTCCGAAGGGAGCAATCTTAACACTCTTGTTAAAGGAACCGTAAACCTGGTTCCAGTCCATAAAATACTGGTCCTTTGTATAAATGCTGTAAAGCTGTGCCGGGGAAAGCTCGTCGAGCGGGTTGGCCTTATTAACCACCACTGCAAGTCCGTCCAGACAAATCTGGACTTTATTTAAGACCTCTGCTTCTGTGCTGGTGATTTCCCTGCTTGACATACCAAAATCGACTTTATTATCTTTGGCATCCGCAATACCGGCACCGGAACCGGTGACGTTCTGCTCTATAATTTTAATCGTTGGATTCGCTGCCATAAACGCTTCTGCAAGTGCCTGTATTAAGGGATTAACAGAGGTTGACCCTGACAATACGACTGTTCCGGAAACTGATGCAGCAGAAGCTGTAGAGGGTACAAACACGGTGTTGGAAAATATCAATGCTGCTAATAATAATAACGATACTAACTTTTTCATATGACCGCTCCTTATTTTTCTATTTTTAATTTTTCTTTCCATAATTACATTTTCATTATATCTTTTGTAATGTAAAATCCGATATCCGGTTTATGTAAAAGTTCTGTATCAAATTGCAAAGATTATGTATAAAACGGGCGGGTTTCTATAGAAACCCGCCCGGAACAATCTATTCTCATATATTCATTTATAGTTACAGAATTCTATGCCACTGCCTATTACACTTACGAACCTATCCTATTATTCACTCACAGCCGCTCATGCTTATGTTCTTAAGCACATCCGCAGCCCGCCTGATCTCCTCACCATCTGCCCTGAGAATCTGATATTCGCCAAAGGTCGCCACCCCCATGGACACATCTTCTTTCCTGTATATCATTGGGCTTTCCTGAAGCATCTTTCCCGACATATGATAGGAGGAGGCCTTAGTAACAGAATATATCCTTTGAATCACAGCTGAGCTGACCCCACCTCCGACTAGTATGTCAATCTCTCCTCTGCTCTCCGTGACAAGCTCCTTGATCAGCTCCAGTCCTTCAATACATTGATTCTTCTGCCCCGAGGTCAATATTGTCTTAATCCCTATTTTTCTGGCTTCCTCTAGCGTCTTCTTCGGATCTGCACATACATCAAAGGCACGATGTAACGTGACAGGGATACCGTCTGCAAGATGAATAAGCTCCTCCATCCGCTTCGTATTCAGGCTGCCGTCCGGTTTTAATATCCCGCTTACGATGCCGTCTGCACCAAGTCTTCGAAACATCCGAACTTCTTCCTTGATCACCTCATATTCGTAATCGGAGTAGCAGAAATCGCCGAAGCGTGGTCTGATCAGAACATTGATCTTACTATCACAGTATTTTCGAACCTCCTGATATAAGCATACACTTGGAGTCGTTCCACCGATCAGCAGATTACTGCATAACTCCAACCGGTCAGCTCCCGAGTGTAACGCTGTCAGGGATGATTCCATCGAATCCGTACATATCTCTAAAAGAAAGTTATTCATGGTATACTCCTTCCTTAACAAAATAATCTTAAGTTATTGTAGCAGATGATTCCATTCTGTTTCAACCTTAATCTACTCTCGTCATGTACCACGATCTGTATTTATAAATTTTCACTATTCCGCGAACTTATTTACCTTTGATGCTCAAAATCGTAGATCGCTTGATGTTAACTCCTTTTTCATATAACCTTAATTCAGACATACAAAGGTTGATAATGCATTCACTTTGTATTTGGAGAATTTAAAGCTTAGGAGGATAATACAGTGCGTTGGAAAAAGAATATGGACCCTTTGGATATGATGAAGTTTCATGACGTTCTGATTGAGGATGAGGACGGCAACCTACAACCAAAGGATGAGCCTTATTTTAAGGCCAAATTAATAGCACCGGGGACCTGGCAGGTCCTTAGTGATGGGGATTATACCTACGTAATTGAAGGGGAGGACGAGCTCATCGCCATTGACAGCGGTATGGGTGCCGGAAACATCCGAGCCTTCTGCCAGTCCTTGTCGGATAAGCCTTTGTACCGCCTTTTCAATACGCACAATCACTTCGATCACACGCTGAACAACTACCTGTTTGATGTTGTCTATATGTCGGAGAAGTGCTATGAAGGCAGATGTCAGCCTTTTGGAGATTTTGAAGGCATGAATATCCCTGACGATTATCCCGTTGTGTTCCTGAAGGACGGTGATGCCATCAATCTGAAGGGACGTGAACTGCAGGTTTATAATATAGAAGAGCACTGCAGCGGTTCCCTTCAATTCCTGGATCGTAAGGCACGCATCCTATTCTGCGGTGATGAGCTGAACGGCAACTTCTTTGACAGCAGGATATCGGTTGAGCATTCCTTCCGAAATATCAAGCGCTGGATGTCCTTCCGGGATTCCTATGATCTGCTCTGTGCCGGCAACGGCATTCACGATGCAAGCTATGTTGACAGATACTATGAGACCCTGAAGTATATTCTCGAGGGTCATGCGCATGAGGGGACAGAATTCTATGTCCCTTATGAGGATCCCAGAGCATCTGTCAGCAGAAAGGATGGCAAGCCTGTTTTTGCGCGTCGCAGCCCTAATATGGATTTTGTGGCTGACGTTATGAAAGCTACCGGTTTTGAGAAGCATCTTGAACTCACCGAAGGCAGAGGCTGTTTTTGCTTTATGAGGAAGCTGGGGCCGGACGGAATATTTGATAGGCAATTAGAGATGAATGGCTGCAGGGTCTGCTACTACCTGAACAGAATCTGGGATAAATAAAGGGTTATTAAAATGCTAAAAGCAAAATTGAATGATTATCAATGATATAAAATACATTTAATAAGGAGCGCAGCTATGACAAACAAAATAAAACCGAGAGCAATTATTACAACAGATTTGGAATGCGATGATATGAATTCCTTGATCCACCTTTGTCTTTATCTGAATGAAATCGACATAGACGGTATTGTATATACAGCGTCTCAATTTCATTTTAATGGGGATGGAGTACACACCCTTGGAGAAGTAACTCCGAATTACCGATGCATTGGGGAAGCAGCTTATATGACCCATATCGGATATCCTCATTCGGATCCTGAGGCTAAGAATCTGAAGA
>JAEZLY010000133.1 GCA_023414985.1 Bacillota bacterium
ACCATGTATGTATCCACGAAGACAAGGACGGCATATCTCCCTGCAACCGCACAGATTCCGTCTCTCGGTGTAAAGAATTCCAATGTTAATTTCTCGATTATAATAGCGATTCTGATAGCAGTCATCCTTTTTATTGTACTTAACAAGACTGTCTTCGGCTATGAGCTGAAGGCGACCGGTTTCAACAAATATGCCAGCAAATATGCGGGTATGAATGATAAGAGAAATACCATTCTTACGATGGTGATCGCAGGTGGTCTGGCTGGACTCGGTGGTGCATTTGCAATTTTGGCACCCTCCACCATTGCCGGAAGCAGTATGACCTATGAGCCGATCAGTGTTATTGCAGCCAACGGCTTTAACGGTATTGCGGTTGCACTCCTTGGTTTTGCGAACCCACTCGGAATAATCTTCTCGGCAATTTTCATTTCCCATATTCAGAGAGGCGGAACCCTTGCCAGCTTACTGGGCTACAAGCCGGAGATCATCGATGTGGTTATCGCAGTAATTATTTATTTCTCCTCCTTTGCGTTGATCATGAATGCGGCAATTGCTAGATATATGAAGAACAGAAGAGAGAAGAAACAGAATAATCAAGCGGATCAGAAATCTGATCAGAGGAAGGGGGCGTAGTAATGAATACCTTATACTATTTAATTCAAAATATGCTTCCTGTTGCAATTCCTTTGCTCCTTGTCGCACTCGGCGGAATGTTCAGTGAGCGCAGCGGCGTGGTTAATCTAGCTTTGGAAGGTATCATGCTGTTCGGTGCATTCTTTGGATGCCTTACCGTATATTTTGTTCAGGGAACGGGTATGAATCCCCAAGTGATATTACTGATTGCAATGGTAGTAGCCGCAGTTACCGGTATCGCTTATTCCATGCTCCTTGCCTTTGCGGCAATTAATATGAAGGCAGATCAGACCATCTCCGGTACTGCACTCAACATGCTGATTCCCGCAGTGGTTCTGCTTTTTGCAAAGATGAAATTTCAGAGCGACGGTATCACAACAGATGTAAACTTCTATCTCAAATCGGTTCCCGGACTCAGCAAGATACCGGTTCTTGGAGATTTATTCTTTAAGAATACGTATATTACTGTTTATATCGGCTTTATAATTATGTTTATCTCAGTTATCATCTTCTATAAGACAAAATTCGGTTTAAGATTACGATCCTGTGGTGAGCATCCTCATGCTGCAGATTCCGTAGGTATCAATGTTCATCATATGAGATATTTTGGCGTAGGTATTTCCGGATTACTTGGCGGAATCGGTGGCTTCTTCTATTCCGTCGGAGTCATGGATGGTAATGTGAATGGTCATACCGGTGTGGCAGGCTTCGGTTTCCTCGCTTTGGCGGTTATGATTTTCGGTCAGTGGAAGCCTTGGAGAATCATGTTTGCTGCATTATTCTTCGCATTCCTTCGTACGCTGGCTTATTCGGTAGCATTGATTCCGTTCCTTAATAATCTGGAATTGAACCAGGCATATTATAAGATGCTTCCTTATGTAGCAACAATGGTTGTTCTTGTATTTACCTCCAGGAAATCAAGAGCTCCGAAGGCAGAGGGTATCCCTTACGATAAGAGTACCAGATAAATAAACTTACCTCAGAGAAGGAATCAGACTATGGCAAAATTGTATTTTAAATACGGGGTTATGGGAAGCTCAAAGACAGCCCAGGCGTTAATTACAAAATTTAATTATGAAGAACGAGGTATGCGTGTTTGGCTGATCAAACCGCAGACGGACAACAGGGATGGCAACAATCTGATTAAATCCCGTGCAGGTCTGGAGGCTCCGGCTTATGTACTTCCCGGTACAGAGAATGTCTATGAAAGCTATCAGAAGCTGACTGAGCAGGTAGACGTCATCATAGTG
This sequence comes from Bacillota bacterium, assembly GCA_023414985.1. Lineage (GTDB taxonomy): Bacteria > Bacillota > Clostridia > Lachnospirales > Lachnospiraceae > Mobilitalea. The sequence goes on from JAEZLY010000133.1 coordinate 1,884, forward strand.
GATGAGAGTCAGTTCCTTTCCGAGGATCAGGTGGATCAACTATCGATGATCGTGATAGATTATAATATCCCTGTTCTATGCTTTGGTTTACGGGCGGATTTCAGGACAAAGATGTTCCCCGGAAGCAAACGTCTGATGGAGATTGCAGATTCCATCACTGAGATCAAGACAATCTGCTCCTGCGGACGTAAGGCTACAGTCAATGTTCGTCTGGACGAGCATGGGAAGATTATCACCGAAGGAGAGCAGATCTTAATCGGGGGTAATGACAGATATACGGCAATGTGCTATCAATGCTTTATTGAAAAGCAGAAAGAGCAGAGATCAAAATAAGAAAATAAGCTGAGAAGTAAGTCACTGTTGCAATAGTTCTCCTGACGGAGGTTGTTGTGACAGTGATTTTTTTATTGATTGTTTAACCGAATGATTTGACTGGAAATATTATGGATTTTAATGTATTCCTAATTTAAAAGGCATCATTGGATGCTATAATATCCATATCGGCTATAGAATAGGTTACGTTTGGAAGAATGAAAGGGGATTACTGATTAATCATGTGGAAAAAAACAATCATGAGGTTATTGAAAAAGCTTCTGATCCTACTTGCGGTCAGTCTTGTATTTCTCGGAGCAGAAACCGGCATTGCGTTCTATATATACGCACGGTATCATTCGTCCTTACAGGATGTTATGACAATGATGGGGATCGTCGTAGGAGGAATAGGAATATTAGCAACCATGAAAGGAGCTTCCTCCGGTGCAAGCTTCGGGGGGATGGGTTCCAATGTAGGTGATATGGCGGCTTTGGGTAATCTTCAACATGTTCGACTGGAGAGAGAAGGAGACAGTTACGCTAAAAATTTCTTCCGGAATGGGGTCGTAGAATATGGACTTTTCCGTATGGCGTTCCTGCTTTCCGGTCTTATGCTGCTTCTCTGCAGTTGGATTTTCTTTTAATTAATAGTATAAAGTGTAGCCAAGGCTACACTTTTTTTACGCTTCGTCCTATATAATGTACTTAAGGATAGAGCTTATGTTATCCTGTCGCAAGAAACAGGAAATAAAATAAAAGATAAACTAGATAATTGGAGGATATCAGATGATACGTAAAATTATTAAAATTAACGAGGAATTATGTAACGGCTGCGGCTTATGCGTCAACGCCTGTCACGAGTCCGCAATCGGTCTTATAGACGGTAAAGCTAAGCTGCTTCGCGATGATTATTGCGATGGCCTTGGAAATTGTCTGCCGGTATGTCCGACCGGTGCTATCAATTTTGAAGAAAGAGAAGCTTTAGAGTATAACGAGGAAGAAGTAAAACGAAATATGGAAGCTTCGAAGCATGCTTCCAAGCATCAGGATGAGCATCAGCACGGACCACATCATGGTATGGGTGGAGGCTGTCCCGGTTCCAGAATGATGAGCCTGAACAGACAGGAAAACACTCCGGCACAGGATCACAGCAGAGAGACTACTCGAACCACTACCGCTTCCGAGCTTAGGCAGTGGCCGGTGCAGATACAGCTGGTACCCCCGAACGCACCTTACTTTAACAAAGCGAATCTTCTGATCGCAGCAGATTGTACTGCTTATGCTTATGGAGATTTCCACGGTTTCATGAAGAATAAGATTACCCTGATCGGTTGTCCGAAATTGGATGAGGTGGATTATTCAGAAAAGCTGACGCAGATTCTGCGCTTGAATGATTTAAAGAGTATTACTGTGATCCGCATGGAGGTTCCCTGCTGCGGCGGTATCGTACATGCAGTAAAAACTGCCATGGCGAACAGCGGGAAGATGATCCCCTGGAACGTAGTAACCATCGGAACCGACGGAACCATCCTGGAAGATTAATGAAAGAAATATATAAAATAGCTGTTGTAAGCTGAACTGACCCCCATGACTCAGATTTCTGATTTATGGGGGTCGGTTAAATTTATGCTTATATTTATTTCCGTTTCCTCTATTTAGTTCTGATTTCTCTGATTCTTGATATAACGCTTGGCAATCACTGTCTCGTATATTACCATAAAAAGAAGTGAACCAAAGAAAAAGGTCAATGCAAGAAGTATTCCGGAGGTTAAAGCATCTGCATGAACATATAAGCCCTCTAGAATAAAAATTGCAGCAAAACCAAGGAACAACCAACCTATAGAATAATTATATGCTTTGACATCCGTGACATCATTGCTGTCGGGTGCTTTGATCGAGGAGTAGATGCCGTAAGGCTTCCTGCTGTACATCGCTTTTAAGCCATATAAAATAAAACATAATGCTATAAACCAACATATTAATAAATGGTACATTCTTCATCCCGCCTTCCCAAAGTTTGATAAACTGAGATTAAGTCGATGAAAACTAGCATGTGTTATGTTATATTTATTATACAATATATATGAAAAAATACCAACCTCTTTTCATAATTTGTTTATTTTTTCTATATATAATTTTTATATTTGCGATATACATCGGAAGGATATTCATTGATACGATGTACTTTTCATATCCCATTCGTCAATTAATATTGGCAGAAAAGACAAGTAGCATAAACGAAGCACCGACATATCATTGTAGTATCAGGAATTATCATGAGAGAAGGAGTCTTCATTCTATGCCGCTAATCGGAGATTATGCACCCGCTTTTCATGCGGTTACGACTCAGGGAGAAATCAACTTTCCGGAGGATTACAGGGGCTGCTGGGTTATATTCTTCAGCCATCCGGCTGACTTTACGCCGGTATGTACGACAGAATTCATGACCTTTGCCTCGATGGCCGATGAGTTTAAATCATTGAATACAGAACTGATTGGTTTATCGATTGATTCGGTATATGCACATATAGCCTGGCTGAGGAAGATCAAGGAGCTGGTCTGGAAGGACATTAAGCATATGGAGGTTACCTTTCCGCTGATAGCCGATATCAAGATGGAGATTGCCAAAGAGTATGGAATGCTGCATCCGGAGTACTCCACTACACAGACGGTCCGCTCTGTATTTATCATTGATCCGGATGGTATCATCAGGGCAATTCTGTATTATCCGGCATCGACCGGACGTAATATGCAGGAGATCAAAAGAATGATAATCGCACTCCAGAAGGCGGATCAGGATAAGGTTGCAACCCCCGCCGATTGGATGCCCTGTGATGATGTCATATTACCTCCGCCCGGAACCTGTGGAGGTGCCAAGGAACGATTGAAGCAGGTAGGAGATAAGCAATATTGTCTGGATTGGTTTATCTGTTTTCTGCAATCGGATTGCAACGCAGACAGCTACGGATACGAACCGGAAGTTCTGCCTTATCCTTCCATGTACCCGAACAGGGGAAGACTGAATTATCGCAGACCGTAAATTGTTGTTCTCCTTATACCAAAACTTCCGTTGTGTTAAGTTTTGGTATATACATAGAAAAGAAGTTGAACCTTTCACGATAGTGTGCTAGAATGTGCAGATAACAGGTTTTTAATCACCTGTAACCGACGGATATGACCTACAAAACAGAAAGAAGGACTATGGAAAATGGACAAGTATAAGGCAGGGGCCAAAATCGCTTTATTCGGAGCTACGCTGATCTGGGGCAGCTCTTTTCTTATAGTGAAAAACTCTATGGACGTGATGCAGCCGCATATGCTGCTGGCTTTCCGGTTTACCATCGCAGGAATATTATTGTGCCTGATCTTCCATAAGAGGTTTCGTAAGCTGAACAAGGACTATTTTATTAAGGGAGGAATTCTCGGAACCTTTTTATTTCTTGGCTATAGCCTTCAGACCATTGGTATTACCGATACGACACCGGGGAAAAATGCATTTCTTACGGCAATTTACTGCGTTCTCGTTCCGTTCTTTTTTTGGGCAGTAGATAAAAAAAAGCCGGATAAATATAATATTATCGCGGCCTTTGTCAGTATCATAGGGATTGGGATGGTATCCTTAAACGGTGATCTCGGTATTCGGATGGGAGATGCCTTTACTCTGATCAGCGGTGTGGTTTTCGCAATACATATTGTTGCATTGGCGAAGTTCTCCGGTGATAAAGATCCAATTCTGCTAACCATTCTTCAGTTCGGTTATGCTGCAGTTTATTCCTGGATCATCGGGCTTAGCTTCGAAGAAATACCGACAGCCTGGACAGCAGCTTCGCTATCCGGTATGCTTTATCTGGCTGTATTTGCAACAGCAATCGCACTCTTATGCCAGAATATCGGGCAGAAATATACTCATCCGGCGCCCGCAGCAATTATCATGAGTCTGGAGTCCGTATTCGGAGTATTGTTCTCAGTCATCTTTTATCATGAAATCATCACGCCGAGACTTTTTCTTGGATTCGCCCTGATTTTTATTGCAGTTATCCTGTCGGAGACGAAGCTGAGCTTTTTATTAAAACCGAAGGAAACAACAGTTATACAAGAAGATATTTTTGAATAAGGTCTGTATCGTCATCCTCTGCATCTTCAACATTGGATGGAGATTGCGTAAATTCCAAGGTATACATCCCGGAATAGACGGCTGACAGAGACTGCCTTGTTGACAGTTGCATCTCATGTTTGAACTGTTCCAGACGTGTTCTGTCCTCGCAGAACAGACAGAACTTTAGCGGCTGTTCCACAAGACCGAGATCATTCCGGCCCATATCAACCAGACGACAGTGATAGCCGTTATTTTTATATAAATTAAATTGGAAATCATTAAAGTTGAAATAAGCAAAATTCTCAGTTAATACATGACAGGAAATATCAAGCTCATAGGCTTTTAAAAATAAAAGATAGGCCACATCTGAACGCATAGGCATAATATCATCATAATTCATCATATTTTCCTCCAACAATATGTGATTATAATTCAAAATCCGAGGAATTTCCATGGTAATTTTAACGAATTATTAACAAAATATGAACTGGCTTTCGCCATAATCACAGACTGTGATATTGCACAATTGAATTCCTATTAAACCTATGATAATATTATGTTAAATTCCTGACGAGAGTTTGATATCAAAAGGAAGTACATTAGAGAGCATGCTTAGAAATACAGGCGGGATAGGAAGGAGAACAGTAAATGAAAATATCTACCAAGGGAAGGTATGCCTTACGGCTTATGCTGGATTTGGCATTGAATAATACAGGGGAATATATTACGATTAAAAGTATTGCTGCCAGACAGAACATCTCGGAAAAGTATCTGGAACAGATCATTGCACTGTTGAATAAAGCAGGTTATGTAAGAAGCATCAGAGGGGCACAGGGAGGCTATCGCCTTGCCAAGGAACCCTCGGAATATACGGTTGGGATGATACTTCGTCTGACTGAGGGAAGTTTGTCTCCGATTGATTGCCTTGAGAACGGAGAATGTGCCAGAACCAATGGCTGTGTAACAAGAGATGTATGGAAGGAATTGTACGATGCCATCTGTAATGTTGTAGATCACATTACGCTACAGGACCTGGTAGAACGTCAGATGAACTTGATTCCTTTTGACTACACGATCTAATAATCACAGAGACTATCTGAAAATAGATAAGCAAATAAGTCCGCCGATTTATCGGCAGACTTATTTTTTACATTATTGGTTAATATTCAATTACTACATCGGTATCATTATCTCTGATGGGATACCAGGCAGTCCAGCAGCTTCATATATTGGTCCTGCGTTGTCTGCTCCTGCCTTTCAATCATGCCGGATTTCGTCTTCTCGAGATAAGGAATGGATACCGGTAATAATTTTTCAATCTGCAGCAGATATTCCTCGGAGAAAAAGTCCCTGCTGCCTACTACGGATGAATAAATCAACTGATAACTGCTTTGCTTGACAAAATCCTTGAACTGATTATTTTCAGCCGAATAAGACTCCATTATATGATGAAGAAAGTTCAGAAGCTTATTCACGGTTCTTTCTTCCGTAGATTGCTTCAAATCCTGCGTAAAGATTGTCTGATATCCCTTACGACTGTCCTCACCGATATCCTGAAGATCGTCTGCGAGCTGAAGGAAAAATCCGAAGCCGAGATAAAAAAGATAATCCTCCTCGGTCAGTGGCTTGTTAATGAGATAACGATCAACCAGAACGGAGACACCGCCCTTAAATAAAGAGATATCAAGTCTTTCTCCCGGAGTCAGCCCTTTTGTTCTGCTTTGTTGCCCGAGACTTTCTTCCTGTGCCTCCAGCATCATGAGTAGAAGAGTGTAGATTCCGTCCTCCCTCTCTCTTGGGTAATCCCCCTCTATCGCCTTGAGCAGAAGATGGGTTTTCCTATAGTAATTATCTTTCAAATGAACCGCTTTCCCTTCGATTGTATCCCGGATCAATTGGTTGTAATCCTGCTTTTCTGATAAGGAATTTGCTATCGTATCAATATAATTGTCAGTGAACGGATATAGCATGCTGTAACCGAAACCGGCTTTGCTAAAGCCTGTATTGCTCCGATTGATTACCTTGAACATGGCATATACAATATAATTGCGGATTGCCTGTCCGAGCTCCGCAAAGGACAGTTCCGGTGAAAAGCTTCTGGCTTCCCGGGAAAACTCCATCAGCTCCCGATAGAATGCTTCCAGCTCCTGGGGCTGCATTGCTGTATGTATTCCGATGATCTGTTCCTGATTAAGCAGGTTCATGATAAAGGCTTCTGTTTCTCCGCACCATTTTTTTCGACCGATGGGAAGCCTTGGAATACTGTTCATCTGCTTATGAAAATCATAGGAGACCTGATCTGCATAGGCTTCGTTTTTCAGCTTCTCTTCCGACGGAATCTCAATTAAGCCGGAAGGAAGCTGGTCGTCGGCATTTTGCCAAACGGCTTTTATTAATTCTAAACTTCGTTTTGTGTCTTCTCTGATCTGCAAAATGATACCCTCACCCTTATTTTTTGTTATAATCTCAGGAACGAGAAGCATGTTCCTAAATCTTCATTTTTTTATATCAGATAAGCAGGTGAAAAAACGGTCAGGCTTATCTGTCTATAACAGCTTAATTATAACATGATTTGCACATAATACTATCAGAAGCAGATGATAAAATGATGAAAAACAAATCTTGGTAAATTAGTTATTTTCTTGTTGACAAAATAAGCCGAATACAATAATATAATACTCAACCAATATCCTAGTAATCAGCTATGAAATATATGATATCAATAGGATACTATTTTATCAATGACGGAGGAGCTATTATGGCGAAAGAAAAAAAACTGCATTTTGAAACCCTGCAGCTTCATGCAGGACAGGAAACGCCCGACAGTGCAACAGGTGCAAGAAGTGTTCCAATCTATCAGACCACATCTTATGTCTTCGAGGATTGTGCACAGGCAGAAAGAAGATTTAATTTAAGCGAAGGCGGTAATATCTATACCAGATTAATGAATCCTACCACCGATGTCTTTGAACAGCGTATCGCTGCTCTGGAAGGCGGGGTTGCAGCACTTGCAACAGCTTCCGGTGCAGCAGCAATCAGCTATGCAGTTCAGAATATTGCCCATGCAGGAGATCATATTGTATCTGCTCAGACGATTTATGGAGGCACTTATAATTTATTTGCTCATACCTTAGTGGATTTCGGAATCACCACAACCTTTGTCAATCCGGATGATCCGGCTAATTTTGAAAAAGCAATCCAGCCAAATACCAAGGCAATCTTTATCGAAAGCCTCGGTAATCCCAATTCCAGCGTCATTGATATCGTGAAGGTGGCAGAGCTTGCCCATCGAAATAAGCTTCCGCTGATCGTGGATAATACCTTTGCTACACCCTATGTTCTACGGCCGATAGAGTACGGTGCCGATATTGTCGTACATTCCGCAACCAAATTTATCGGCGGACATGGCACCACCATCGGAGGAGTGGTAATTGACAGCGGTAAATTCGATTGGGCTTCCTCCGATAAATTCCCCTCGCTGACCGAGCCGAATCCCAGCTATCACGGAGTTCAGTTTACCCAAGCAGTCGGAGCTCTGGCTTATATCATAAAGCTTAGAGTAACCATGATGAGAGATACCGGAGCAACGATAAGTCCCTTCCACAGCTTTTTGTTTCTGCAGGGTCTGGAGACCTTGTCCCTTCGCGTAGAGAGACATGTGGAGAATGCCCTGAAGGTAGTAGAATTCTTAAAAAGGCATCCTAAGGTAGAGCGTGTTAACCATCCGTCCTTGAGCGATAATTCGTATCACGCTTTATATGAAAAGTATTTTCCTAAGGGAGCCGGCTCCATCTTTACCTTTGAGATCAAAGGAAATGCGGAGACTGCAAAGAAATTCATCGATCATTTGGAGATCTTCTCGCTCTTAGCTAATGTGGCTGATGTGAAATCACTGGTCATTCATCCTGCGAGTACGACACATTCACAAATGAATGAAGAGGAGCTCATAGCCTCCGGAATCTATCCGACAACCATAAGATTATCCATCGGAACGGAACATATTGAAGATATCCTTGACGATTTGGCGCAGGCGTTCGATAATATAGATTAATAGGATAGGAAAGAGAGGGTTTTATCATGGCTGTATATAAGCAGAGGATTACGGAACTGATCGGCCAAACTCCATTACTGGAACTTGTAAAATACAACAGGGAGCATGGCCTTAATGCGAAGATTGTAGCTAAGCTGGAATATTTTAATCCCGGAGGCAGTGTCAAAGACAGAATTGCTAAGAGAATGATCGAGGCGGCCTTGAAGAGCGGTGAAATCAATGAAAGTACTATCATCATCGAGCCCACCAGCGGTAATACGGGAATCGGATTAGCCAGTGTTTGCGCAAGCTATGGACTGAAGCTGAAGATTACCATGCCGGAGACGTTTAGTATTGAAAGAAGAAATTTATTGAAGGCTTATGGAGCTGAGCTCATTTTGACAGAAGGTTCTGCGGGTATGAGAGGAGCAATCGCAAAGGCTAAGGAGCTCCATGAGGAGATTGATAACAGCTTTATTCCTTCTCAGTTCGAGAATCCGAACAACCCGAAGGTTCATGAGGAGACAACAGGGGTGGAGATCTGGAACGATACGAATGGTGAAGTAGATATTTTTGTTGCCGGTGTCGGTACAGGCGGTACCATCTCAGGGGTTGGTGCTTATCTGAAAGCCCAAAAGCCCGATGTGAAAGTTGTAGCTGTAGAACCGGCTGATTCTCCCGTATTATCCGAAAAGCGTGCCGGCTCACATAAAATACAGGGTATCGGTGCCGGATTCGTTCCGGATACCTTGAATACAAAAATTTATGATGAGATAATCACGGTGACCAACGAGGATGCATTTAGTACAGGACGGGAGATTGCCAGAAGAGAAGGTGTCCTTGTGGGTATATCCTCCGGAGCTGCTCTGTGGGCTGCTACCCAACTGGCCAAAAGACCGGAAAATGCAGGAAAGACAATCGTGGTATTATTACCTGATACCGGAGAGCGATATCTTTCTACTCCGATGTTTTCAGAATAAGATAAAATAGGGCTGTTGCAAAAAACAACAGCCCTTATACTATTCGTTAGTTTATCAAGTTATAAGTGCAACTGCAGATGACGGTTGGAGGTCAGATACATTGCTCTTTCGTAATCTTTATGATGTACGTACAGAGAATACTGTACTGCATTTCTGGGATCAACACCGCTTGGAAGTAAAGTCCTGTTTGGGTTTGGTCTCAGTCCGACGTTGCTCCGGTCGGTCATCTTGTAATCATATTTTATACCGTCCACAGCCAGTGCATTCTTTAGTTCTGAGAATTCTCTTAAGGAATATCCATTATATATTTCAACACGGTTCCAGAATAACATCGTCTATCACCCCATTCATAATTATTAATCAGCCCATTGCAGAGGATGCTTTGGGACAGCCTGTGATATTACCGAAATACTATTACTTGTTACTTTTATCTGTAAATTTATTATACGCCGGTTTCCAGGGATTTTCAAATTAAGGTTTCATTAGAAGAATTGATCCGTTCGGAGATCACCTTTAAAAGGATGTATCATAGAATAATAAGTGGAATGCTTTGAAAATCGGGGTGGAATTATGGCTAAGATTATCCTGGATCCGGGGCACGGCGGAAGAGAGATCGGCGATTATTATGGGAACAGGAGCGAAAAAAATGATAATCTTCGCCTGACGCTTAAGGTTGGACAATTTCTGGAGTTACAGGGAGTAGAGGTTGTCTACACCAGGACTACGGATACCTATCTCTCAGCTACGGAGCGGATTGCTTTTATAAATGCTAACGGAGGTGATCTTATGGTGTCCATCCACAGGTTAAGCGGAAGAAACTTTTCGTTTACTCCGGGATTGGATTTCTTTATTAAGGACAATGCTTCTTCCCCAAGAGAGGCTGCCGAAGCAATTGGAAAAGCGCTTTATCCGGTTGGTTATACCACCTTTGATATTATTATCAGAACGGATATATCGCTACTGAATGATGTGTCTATGCCTGCAGTCATGTTAGGGATAGGTTATATTGAGACTGAGGAGGAAAATGAGTATTTTGACAGGCACATTATTCCGATTGCAGAAGGGATAGCGACCGGTATCCTGAATTATCTGATGGAAAACTCTGACGATATCGGTACGATGACTGTAATACCGATGAGCCGTAGCTATCGATACCGCGTGATGGCCGGAGAATACAGGAACTATGATGAGGCCGTAAAGCAGCAGCTTATATTACAGAGGTTTGGAATTCATGCGGATTTATCGGGTAATCAAAGAAGGTTTCAAATCGTTGCGGGATTAACAGGGCAACTGGATGAGGCAATCCTACTGGAACAGAGGCTGCGCAGCCTGGGTTATCGTACGATGATTATTATTGTTTGATTTGTCTATATTATTTTTACAATTCTTAGCCGCGACTTGACTTGTCATATGATTTCATTTATAATTAATTGAATATATCAAAAATAGGCTTGATGGGAACTTCGTCATAGCCGCAAAACATGAAAGAGTGTGAGCTATGTTAAAAAGTATGACAGGCTTTGGGCGGTGTGAGATTGCCCACGTAGATCGAAAAATTACTGTTGAGATGAAGGCAGTGAACCACAGATACTGCGATATCTCAATTAAGATGCCTAAAAAGCTGAGTTTTTTTGAAGCGGGAATTAGGAACGTATTAAAACAGTACATTGGCAGAGGAAAAATTGACATTTACATTACATACGAAGACTATACTGAAAATAACGTATGTGTGAAGTATAATGCGGATCTGGCCAGAGAATATTTTGTTAATCTGGAGAGAATGAGCAAAGAATTCGGGATTGAGAACGATATCCGTGTATCAGCCCTATCCAGATATCCGGATGTCTTTACCCTGGAGGAACAGACGATTGATGAAAAGGAACTCTGGGAGCTGGTAGAAGAGGCAGTGAAAACTGCTGCAAGCCGTTTCGTGGAGACAAGAATCCAGGAAGGGGAGCATCTGAAGCAGGATATCATCTCAAAACTGGATGCTATGCTTTCTATGGTAGACTTTATCGAAACCAGATCGCCTGAGGTAGTGAACGAATATCGTAACAAGCTGATGGCTAAGGTAACAGAGCTTCTCGGAGATACGAAGGTAGAGGAGAGTATCCTTGTCACTGAGATAACCGTTTTTGCGGATAAGATCTGTGTGGACGAGGAGACAGTCCGACTCAAGAGTCATATTAAAAATATGAAGGAAGCGCTGAATGAAAGTGAGAATGTCGGTAGAAAGCTGGATTTCATCGCACAGGAGATGAATAGGGAAGCCAATACCATATTATCGAAAGCCAATGATCTTGAGGTTACCAACAAAGCAATTGATTTAAAGACTGAGATTGAAAAGGTCCGGGAACAAATTCAGAATATTGAATAATCGCTTTGGAAATGAGGAATAACTTTGAATAAGCTAGTAAATGTCGGCTTTGGAAATGTCGTCAATGCCAATAAGATAATCAGTATCATCAGTCCGGAAGCAGCTCCGATCAAGCGGATGGTTCAGACCGCAAAGGATAACGGAATGGCTATCGATGCCACCTGCGGCAGAAGGACAAAAGCAGTGATTGTAACAGAGAGCGGTCATCTGGTATTATCCTCCCTGCTACCGGAAACGATTGCAGGAAGAGTGAATTTAAAGGAGTCTGCGGAAATCCTAGAAGCTGTGCAGAGTGAATAGATCAACAAAGTGAATTAAATATTGAAAAATCTGGTACCATTGAAAGGAGATATCATCATGTTACATCCATCCTATACGGATTTAATGAAAGTAGTCAATAGCGAGGTAGAACCCGGAGAACAGCCGGTCGTAAACAGCAGATATTCTATCGTTATCGCAACTGCAAGACGCGCCAGACAGATTATCGATGGCTCCGTGCCGTTGGTTGACGTTACTTATCCCAAGCCTTTATCCATAGCTGTAGAGGAGCTATACCGTTCTAAGGTTAAGATTGTTGGAGATGACGATTCAAGTGATGAGAATAACCAACAGTAATAAGCTCATAACATCATGGTTTAATCATGCAGACAGGAAAGGAAGATTACCATGTCTTATGAGCTAGGAAAATAGTCGGGACAGAGGTTTTCAGGGAATAGATATGGAATCTACTGAGAATAAGGACTATCTACCTGAGGTTGATAATCCTGAGAACTCCGAGACAGAGGATGAGTCGGAGCAGGAGGCTGCTGAAACTTCGGACCTTCCGGAGAAAAAAGAAACAAACGGTGCAAGGGGTTTGATCTATGACCTGATTTTTTATGCCGTGTTAATATTTGTATGTATCTATATACTACCTAATTTCGTAATCCAGAGAACTATCGTGGATGGCTCTTCCATGGCAGATACATTAATGGATGGGGAACATCTGTATGTAGAAAAGCTTTCCTATCGGTTTGATGCCCTGGACCGTTTTGATATTATTGTTTTTTATCCTTACGGCAGGGAAAGCGAAGAGTACTATGTGAAGAGAATTATCGGTCTACCCAGTGAGACTGTCCAGATTATCGGTTCGGATATTTATATCAACGGCAAGGTTCTTGAGGAGAATTACGGAACGGAAGAGATTGAAGATCCAGGGCGAGCTGCAAATCCGATCAAATTAGGGGACGACGAGTACTTTGTGATGGGTGATAACCGGAATATCAGTAAGGACAGTCGCTCGGAAGAAGTCGGTAATGTAAAGAAGGAAAACATAGGCGGCAGGGTGATTTTCAGAGTCAAACCGCTTAGTCGGTTCGGTACAGTGGAATAATCATTTATTTCCTGCTTGCAATTTACATAGGGATTCGATAGAATATATCATGTTCTGTCCCATAGGAGCAAATTTATGAAGGTGATCAAGGAACATATCAAAACAGGCAGCTTCAAAAAATTCTATCTTCTCTATGGAACTGAGGATTATTTGAAGAAGCTTTACCGGGATAAACTGAAGGTTGCTGTCTTAAAAGATGACAGTGATATGAATTATACTTATTTTGAGGGTAAAGATGTTGAGCCCAGAAAGGTTTATGAGGCTGCACAGACCTTACCCTTCTTTAGTGAAAGGCGTCTGATCCTGATTGAGAACAGCGGGTTATTGAAAGCGTCAAGTGAGCTTGGCGAACTTTTAGAAGATACCCCGGACAGTACTGTTATTATTTTCATTGAAGATGAGGTCGATAAGAGAAATAAGCTGTTCAAGCTGATTAAGGATAAGGGAACCGTATCAGAGATGAACGGACTGGATGAACAGAACCTAAAGCTGTTCGTGGCAGCCCAGCTGGAACAGGAAGGAAAGAAGATTACAGAAGCATCCATCCTGTATTTCCTGGATAAGACAGGTTCCGATATGGTGAATATCTGTAATGAAGTCGAGAAGCTTGCTGCTTATGCTTACGGCAGGGACATCATCCGGACGGAAGACATTGACGCTGTCGTTACCACACAGATCTCAGGTAAGATTTTCCTTATGATCGATGCCATCGGCTCCAAGCAGCAGAGTAAGGCTCTGGATTTATATTATGATTTACTTTCGGTCAGAGAAAAGCCGATGTCCATTCTGTATCTGATTACAAGACATTTTAACATCCTGCTTCAGGCAAAGGATTTACAGGCACTTGGATATCAGTCTTCCTCCATCAGTGAGAAGGTGGGCGTCCCACCCTTTGCAGTGAACAAATATCTGGGACAGGCAAAGAATTTTTCATCGAAAAAGCTGAAGGAAGCCTTGGAATTCTCCGCTGAGATAGAGGAGCAGGTGAAAACCGGAAGGATGCTTGAGAAGATCGGCGTTGAGCTTTTTATCATCACCTTCAGTAAAAGATAAATGAGAAGAGCTCTATCGTTTGGATTATTCCGATCGAGAGAAATGAAAAAGTTAATTATGGATTTGGTCCTTGGACCGGTCGTAATCATAGATTTGGAAGCGTATCGAAGTGGTCATAACGGCCCGCACT
>JAEZLY010000146.1 GCA_023414985.1 Bacillota bacterium
TATTAGATCTTCTATGAGAATGACTCACAGCGATTCCAAAGTGAGCACCTTTATCACATATTGCACATTTAGCCATCGAAAGCACCTCCTTAGGTATAATATAGTCCCTTTGGACATAATTGCCCAATTGGCCCTACAAACACATTTATTCTATCAGAATATGAATTATAATGCAAGTAGAATTTTGCATCTTATTCATGTGCGGCGGTATCCGCTTGCTTTTTCAGTGCTTCCTCAACCTTATCCTCAACGTCTTCCTTCTTCTTCGGATTCTTAGCAAATTTATTGATTACATCCGGTACCATATCAAGAATCTTCGATACGCTGTCCTGATCCTTAACACTGACCAGCTTGGAAGAACCATTCTGGATGACAAGTGCTGAGCTGGGAGTAATCTTACCGAACATGGCACCACCGGCACTATTTTTAGCACTGACATTGGCATTCGCGCCTGCGCCTACACCGAAGGACACCTCTACCAGGGGTAATATGATCGTGCCATCCTCAAATTTTACCGCATCTCCCACAACCGTCTTCGTTGTCAGGAAGGTATCCATGCCTTTAAATAAAGACTCTACTGTTGAACTGAAATTATTCTCTGCCATATTATAACGCCTCCTTCAATATTAAAAAGTTTTTCTTCAAATACTTAAATCGTTTATCTAACAAAAGCTTTGCTGCAATGATGAGAACCGTTGCCGCTCTGATTCTTCCTCTTGCAAAATGCTTTCCTTCGAACCTGCTGTTTTCAAAATCCGGGAGGATTGTCACCTTGTCTCCATACAATCCATAGAAAAAGCTTAAGACACTTAACACCTGTCCTGTGGAGTAAGGATCTCCGGTTCCGATGATCAGTTCCGATTTCAGCTTAGTCGGCAGAATATGCTTTAGCAGCTTTTTCACACTCTCAAAGGTATATCTCATTCCCTGTTTATTTAACTCATCCATCCAAAAATCATAAATCAGCTCCCATTTATGCCTGATGTCTAAAAAGACCTCCTTCAGCTTTTCAATCTTATTCCTGATACTTTCCCTGATGGACTGCAGCTTATTACGAACCTTACGGTAAGTATCCTTCAGCTTGTCCAGAATATTCCGGATTTTCTCGTAAACCTTCGCGAATACAGATTTTCTTTCCTCGGTTGATTCTGTATTTGAATATTCAGTTTTGCTATCCTCTTTCTTATTATCCTCAGCTTTTTCTGTGTCATCCTCTTTGCTCAGTGATTTTATGTTCTCCATAGCCGTGGGTTGTTTTACCATTACATCAGATATTATCTCTGTTTTTTGATGATTGCTTTCCTGATCAACACTCAGCGGTTGGCTTTGAGCCTTCTCAGTCATGGGCTCTGAGATCGTCTGTTGCAGTGTAGTGGTTTTCTCTGCCTGCTTAGATTTCCTGCGAGCTTGTCTCTCCGGCTTTTCCTTCTTCGGTTTCGGTGGCCTGAGATTATCATAGATAACAAATCCCAGAAGCCGGGCCTGAATATGGAGCACGCCCTCAATATGGGACACACTGACATGCACCAAATGCAGCAACCAGCTCACTCTGCCCTTCAGATACAGATTATCCCCATGTGCGGCCCTGAGCTGATAACGAACCGGAACCAGCAGCACCACAAGCAGCAGGAATAACAGTAATCCGAGTATGATTAATAGTATCGTGCCTATTACTTTTAATATTAATAGGATAATATGAAACATTCCTTCACCTCAACCTAACGATCGGATTTAATTGGGACGGGAATATCTCTGTTCATGCTTCTGTCAGTTATGTAAAATAAGCCCGAACATTAAACTCTCCCGTTTGATTATATACTTCCATCAGCATTGTCTGAAGCAGAACCAAAGCCTCCTGCTTTCCCTTAGCCAGTCCGACGATACAGATCTCGGTCCTTGCATAATGAGGAAATAACAGCTGATTTGCCTCAATGATATCAAATAAGTTACTGGAATTTGACGCATAGGTAATGCAGTACACACCATAAGTGGCTTTCCTGCCGCTTATGGAATCCATCGCCTGTTCCTTTGACTTTTCCATCTTCTCACCTATATAAAGATGAGTTGCCCATTTAATCATAGTCATCACCATTCCTGCAGATGCTTGTGTTTTGTCAAACCCGGATATATGAAGTATACCACATATTACCAACAATAATACAGCTTATTCAGCCATGATGGCATTAATAATCTCGACACAGGCGGTTTTCTCAAAGAGATCGGAGCAACGCTCCAGGCTGTATCGTACGTAGTTCATGACTTCCGTATGATCCTTGAAAAAGACCGGCATCTTATTAATTGTGTTGGCAATGACAGCACGGCTGATCATCTTATCCTGCCGATTGAACAGGGACTCCAGTTCTTCCTGCAGTAACTTCTTCTCACGAGCTACGGTTTCCTCATCAACCGTGCTCTCCTCCTGCTCTTCCAGCTCCACGAACAGACTGCCTGACAGCAGCTTCTGGGATAATAATAAAATCTGCAGGAGCTGTTCCAGCATCATGCTTTTCACAAGCTCCCTGTGAGTATGGCCCGCCTCATACAGCACATCCTCCAGTAAGCTTAAATCATAGGATAATTCCTCCTGGATTCCCTCCAGATCAGTAAATTGATCCAGTAGCTCTTCCCTCGGCTCAGCTTTATCTTCCTTCAGAAACAGTTCATTTACTTCTTTTATGATAGCCATCGCGGTACTTACTTCCGCTTCGTTCTCATTCTCTGCTATCCCGCGATAGGTAGAACAAAGCAGCATCGCATAAACTTCGTTCGTAATCTCCTGTAAGCTGAAATACGCTGTAGTGTCCGCTTCCAGGATCAAGGTTGCAGCCTGCAATGTGGTAACTGTTTTATCATAATCTTTTTTCGTAATACTCTTATAATCAATTGTCTGCAGCTGCTGCAGCTTTTTCACCAGCTCCGGATAGCTTTCCTCCATTCCCTCTGCATGATAGAGCATTGCTGAGGTACGAAGCATATACAGATAGGTATCCAGGCTTGATTGATCGGCTCCCAGGTAAGAATCGATACTGTCACTCAGCAGGTCAAAGTACTTCTGCTTGGTCAGCCTGATCGGAAGTTGTCCGATGATTTCCCTGATTTTCTCGTTTATTACGAAGTTATCCTCACTGTTGAAAATATATCTAAGGATTTCTTTTGCGTACTCCATGTCGTCTACCGGTTCTACCGTCGGTTTAAAACGGTATTCCAACCGGTTCAATACATATTCGTAGGTCTGGAAGATATCTGTATATGCAGTCAGTATATTCATCCTATTGCTGATTTCCTTCCGAAGCTGATCAACTTCCAGGACAGCCTTCTCCCGCTCTTTTCCACTCTTACTCATGAGGATATGATCCCGAAGGATGATGTTCAGCTTCTTAGTCGCAGACTTAACGCCTTCTCCCCATTGTTCTTCTTCATCGCAATAAGCCTCGTAGAAGGCATAATAATGCATGGAAAGCCTGATTGCAGCATAGGACCAGTCAAGATCAGCCAGATAATTGAATAGTTGCGGTATATTTTCCTGAAGCTGTCTTCCGTTCATTACTTCCTGGCTTATAGTTCTGATTGTTTTGTTCATATCCGTACCATCCTGTTCGATAATTCCATAATTTCTTACTGTTTCCTATAACTTCTTACTATTATACCAGTAAATCTTTCATTATACCATACTAAAAATAACGTGTGAGGTTTCTGATAATAGAAAAACGGCCGATGCAAATGAAGGATATTATTTGCATCGACCGCTTAAATTATTCTTATTTTATTGTCAAAAATCAAATATCACCCCTATTTGTGTACATGCTCATGGGTAAACAGGTGATCCATGCAATATTCATAATTTCCGTCACATTTAGAGCAGAAACGGAATTCCAGCTGGTCATTATCCAACTCGGTTCTTCCGCATACAGCACATTTATGTCTGGTAATTACATTCTTTCCTCTAAACTGCGTCACATTCCCGGTACTTCTTCCCTCATTCATCTGTCTGCGGTAATTTGCCTTACGTTTCACTTCACTGGGTGAGATACGCCTGTAATTTCTTGTGGCAAAAAAGAAGATAAAGAAGTTCGCAAAGGATACCACCAATGGTATAATCAGGATTGGCTTACCTGCCATAATATATGTTACTACGTTGTAGATATAGATTGCACCCTGCAGCCAGGCAAGATATTTTACCTTAAGCGGAATCAGGAAGTAAAGCATAACCTGTACATCCGGATAAGTGGCAGCGAAAGCAAAGAACATCGTACCGCAGATAAAACCAAGGCTTGGGGATACACTGTCTCCCAGGATTGCAAAGGAAATCAAAGCCGACAGGATATTGAACAAGATGCCGGATAAAAAATACAGATTAAGCCGGAAGGAGCCCCAGGCATGTTCCATTGAATTTCCGATCATATAATAAAAATATACTGAAATTGCTGTAAACAAAAGACTTCTCATGGAACTGATCGGGATAATCCAGGTAACCAGCCTCCAGACCTGACCTTTCATAATCATGCCAAAATCAAGATTCAGAAGATAATACATATTTGGTGTCAATGTACCGAACAGAAGTCCGATCATATAAAGTGCCGCAATGTATCTCATCAGATTCGGTATCGCCAATCGCCCAAACCTGCGCTCGAGCTTATTCAAAAACTTCATGTCAAACACCTATACCTTTCAGCTATTGCTTAAAAGACCTTCTTCCTGCGGAATACAAACACGACGATTGTAGCCAGGATTAATGCTGCCAGTACGATAAAGTAAAATCCGAAGGGATTATCCTTCCCCGGAATATTAACAAAGTTCATACCATAGAAACTAGCGATCATGGTAGGAATGGATAGTACGATTGTAATCGCAGCTAACAATTTCATTACCAGGTTCTGATTGTTGGAGATGATGGAGGCAAAGGTACCCATAATTCCGGTCAAAATGCCATTATAGATATTCGCCATTTCGATCGCCTGCTTATTCTCGATAATCAGATCCTCCAGAAGATCCTCATCCTCCGGATAATGTTTAATGGTCTCAAGCTTTAACATTTTTTCAAATACGACTTCATTGGAACGGAGGGAGGTTGTAAAGTAAACCAGGCTCTTTTCCAATTCGAGTAAATCAATTAATTCACGATTCTGCGTTGAGATGTGAAGCTTACGTTCAATCTCTTCGCTCTTACGGTCAATGGTTCTCAGATGCTGTAGGAAGGTGGATGCATTCTTGTACAGAATCTGAAGGATAAACCGGGTCTTCTTATAGGTATAGAAATCTCTGACCCGTCCATCGATAAAGCATTTTAAGATTGCTGTTTCCTCCAGACATACCGTAACCAGGTAATCCTTTGCTACGATAATACCGAGAGGAATTGTCACATAACGATCCTTATCATTTCGTTTCTCCAGGGAAGGAATGTCAACCAGAATCAAGTTATAATTTTCCTCCACTTCAATTCTTGCTCGTTCCTCTTCATCCAAAGGGGCTCTGAGATGATCAACCTCAATTCCTGTAGCCTCTGCGATTTCCATCAGTTCCGTCGCGGAGGGATTCGTCATAGCTACCCAGCATCCCTCTGTGATCTCTGTCAATCGCTGTAATGCACCCTCTGTTGTTCTAAAAATATCGATCATAGTAT
>JAEZLY010000150.1 GCA_023414985.1 Bacillota bacterium
GTAGTAGATAGGAAATAGCAGGAGCCCTTAAGAGTTCTTACGATAACAGTAGGAAATCTTAAGCGGCTCTTTTTTTATTCCATAGGAAAGTACTTCGAACTTACCTTATGCTAAAGCGGTTTCGCGAAATCAATTGCTTCTGTAGATAAGCCATTATATAATATTGGTGTAATTTTACTATAGAAAATTTTTACTGTTATTTCGGAGTCATCTAACAGTTCAGGGGAAAGGCCAGGTACAGCGTATGTATAAGGTTTTAATTGCAGATGATGAAGTGAAGGTATGTAAACTAATCAGCCATCTGATCGATTGGCAGGAGTATGGTATGGAAATCGGCGCCATGGTGAATGACGGAATGTCTGCCCTGCAATATATCCGTGAGGAAAAGCCGGATATTGTCATTACGGATATCCGGATGCCGGGGTATGACGGTATTGAGCTGATTAAGCTTGCTAAGGAGGTTGATCCCGGGATTAATTTCATCATAGTCAGTGGTTACCGTCAGTTTGATTATGCTCATAATGCCATCAAATACGGTGTGGAGGATTATCTTTTGAAACCGCTGAAGAAGGCAGAGATGATTCATACCCTCACCAGGATGATCACGAGTAAGGAGCAGGCAGCGAGAGGCCAGCAGGAGAATGTTAACCTAAAGCAGGAACTGCATAATGACAAAAAGCTATTCAAAAAGGCATTTCTGGATAGTTTGCTTGAGGACAGGACGGGTGCTGATACGGATATTGACAGGGAGGAGTTGAACAGAAACCATCATTGTAATTTTATGGATGGTTTTTACCAAGGTGTCGTCATAAAGCCGGATCTACCTCAGGGAGTGGAGACGGAGCAGGCATACCGGCTTCTGATGGAGAAGACGGAGGATATCACCCAAAAACTTCTGAGTGAGCATTTTCACGAGGTGATTGTGACCATGACGAAGGAAGGTGTCATCTGCCTTCTGAATGATTCGTTGGATCAGTTACAGAATATCAGAAGGAATCTGAAGATGATTCGAAATGAGATTATAAAGATGAGAGATGTGTTTATTGACGTCCAGGTAACGATAGGCATTGGGGAGGTCGTGGCTAAGGAGAGGGATATTCCTGTTACGATACAAAGTGCCCGGGCAGCTAACCTGTCTCGCTATACACAGGGAACGGGTCATATCCTGACAGCAGTGGGCAATTCGAAGGAAGAACCCTCTCCTTATCTGTTTCTGGAACATGAATTTCGAAGTAAGTTCCTGAACTGCATCGAGCTTCTCAACATCGAAGGGGTAGAAGAACTGCTTTCGCTTACCTTTGAGAAGCTACAGAAGGAGAGAAATACGACCGGAGTATTGATTTACAGTATATGTCGTGAGATCTATGAGATATTCTCCTTTGGCATGGGAAACCTGGCAGTCAGGGATGCTATGACCAGAGAAGATTTTGAGACCTTATTCCATCGCTGCTTCTCTCTGCAGTCGCTGTTTGATGGTTTAAGCAAAATGATATCGGAACAGTTGGAGACATTGATCCAGGAGCGGCGACTTGCAGATAAACGCCCAATTCGCACTGCAAAGAAGTACATACAGGAGCATTACGCGCTTCCGATTACGCTGGAGGAGGTCAGCGGTGAGGCTGGATTTAATGCTACCTATTTCTCTTCCCTGTTTAAGAAGGAGACAGGGCAGAATTTTCTGGAGTATCTGACGGATGTGAGAATTAAAGCTGCAAAGCAGCTTCTGGCGGACACCGCCCGATCTGTCAACCAGGTATCGGAGGAAGTAGGTTATATCGACATCAAGCATTTTACCAAGTTGTTCAAGAAGAGTACCGGACTGACACCTACGGAATACCGGAAACTGTATTTCTGACCGGGAGAAGGGAGAGCATATGAAGAAGTATAACCCTCTATCCGTTCGCTGCTGTGTTCTGATCTTTTCTTTATTTGCAATCGCCGTTCCGGAAGCTATTCTGCTGCTGTATTCCAGGACGATTACCTGGGAAGTGCTGCTGAAAGTGTGGTATCTCCTCTGCGGCTTATTTCCGGCAGTGCTGGTCTGCCTTCTGATATACGGTTATTATGCTATAGTCATTCCTTATACCAGAATATTAAAGGTACTTCGTCAATTTAATCAGGGACATACCTATGAACAGCTTTTTCAGATGAAGGATACCTTTTGCAGAGAATTACCGATTACTTTGAAGCGAATCGACGAGCTTCTGGATAAGCAGGCGGCGATTCGGATGTCAAAGAAGCAGGCCCAGTTTCTCGCCCTTCAGAACCAGATCAGTCCGCATTTTCTCTATAATACCCTGGAGGCTATCCGTGGGGATGCCCTTGATGAGGGAATGTATCATATTGCTGAGACAACGGAGGCTCTTGCGACCTTCTTCCGCTATACGATTACCGAGGTTGAGAATCTGGTTACGCTGGAGGATGAGCTGGAAAATGTGGAAAATTATTTTATCATTCAAAGATACCGGTTCGGGGAGAAGCTGAACATGGTCATTCATACGGGGGAGGATCCTGCAGTCCTGCAGTGCCAGCTGCCGAAACTTACGCTCCAGCCAATTATAGAAAATGCTGTTTTTCATGGACTGGAGTGCAAGCGCGGAGAAGGTACGATACGAATTCATGTCGAGACGACGAAAGCAAAACTGTTAATCAGCATTCACGACGATGGGGTAGGTATGGAGGAGAATCAATTGGAACTGATTAACCGAAGACTCAGCCTCGTAGAGCCCGGTAACATGGAGGATGATAAGGATGAAAGGCGGGGAGGCATTGCCCTCAGTAATGTCAGTACCCGTATCAAGCTTCTATTCGGTGAGGAATACGGTCTGCAGATCTACAGCAATAAAAACATCGGCACGAATGTCCGGATAACGCTTCCCTTTCTTTTGGAGAAAGGAGATATCAAATGATTGAAGAATTACTCCGGATCGATAACGGAATTGTCTCACAAAGCGGGCAGAGGCTGATCAAGGGTCTGAATCTACAGGTTTATAAGAACGAGATCCATGGATTGATATCAGATAATATAAAAGAAAAACAGTGTATCCTTGACATCCTGAACGGCACGATTAATCTAGAGTATGGTTTTGTATCCTTTGAGGAGAAGCGGATAGAGGATGATGAGGTGGCACAGGTTTTAAAGAACAAGGTCTCCGTCATAGAGAACAAAAGTAAGCTGGTCAACAATTTAAGCGTAGCGGAAAATATTTTTGTTGTTCGGGGCGGTTTTAAGAAATACTTTATCCGAAAGCACATGTTGTATAAGCAGGCAGGTTTCCTCCTGTCGGAATTCTCGCTGAATATCCGGCCGGAAGCCTATGTCGGAAGGCTCACTCCAATGGAGCGGTGTATGGTGGAACTTGTGAAAGCTTATGCGACAGGCCGCAGATTGATTGTCTGCAGCGACTTGACAAGCTTTCTGAGCAGCGCTGAACTGAAGGTAGCCTTTCGAACCATCCTATGGTTGAAGAATAAGGGAATTGGTTTCATTTTCATTGAAAATCATGATGATGTTCTGTTCCAGTATTCGGACAGAATTACGGTCATCAATCATGGGAGGACTGTCGGGATACTGGATAAGGAGGATATTGACAAGGAAAGGGTTTATGCTCTCCTGATGGGGGGGCAGGAAGCGTATACGATGGAGGCGGCTTTGCAGGTCGAGAGCATGAATAAAGAAAAACGTCCATGCTTTGAAGCTGATCATATCAGTGGCGGGAACCTGTCCGCTTTTTCAGTCCGCCTGCAAAAGGGTGAGCTGGTTAATATCCTTTATCAGGAGGAGGAGATCTGCAGAGAATTCCTTCGTATCCTGAAAGGAGAGCTACATCCTACCTCCGGCAGACTGCTTCTGGAGGGGCTAAGCTATCAACCGATTGGGTTATGGGATGCGATAAAAAGGGGAATTTGCTTTATCGAGGAGGACCCAATCTCCAATATGCTGTTTTTTGATATGAGTGCCATGGACAATCTTTGCTTCACCATGTCGAATAAGGTAAGGGGCTTTTGGTTCCTGCGTAAATACCGCAGAAGCATCAGAAAATCAGTTGAAGACTTATTTGATGCACAGGTGCTGAGAACTCCGATGAAGAAGCAGGAACCGGTAACACTGCAAAAGCTTGCATACAGTAAATGGCTGCTATATCAGCCCAGACTCGTAGTTTGTAAAAAACCGTTCTCCATAGCGGATGTACATATGCATCAGGTGACCAAGGAGATGATCCTTACCTACTTAAGCCACGGAATCTCTGTCATCATCCTGACTTCCAATGTAACGGAGGCTCATACGATGGAAGGTCGGATCTTGCAGTTGAGACGGGAAAAAATATAACCAATCAGGAATTGTTACGAAAAGGAATTAATTTTGTGTAAAATGCCGAATAACAAAGGAACCGGGGGGCTTATTCTGATGGAAATTACCAATATCCAAAGAATGGCCCCCTGATTCTAAAGATAGACGGTTGCCTGATTTTGGTAGTTTTGTTAGAGTGGAATCAGGTAATTCACTGCAGCAAAGAGCAGATTGGAAAGGAGAAGGCCAATGGGAGAGTATATCGTGGAACTGACCCATATCTCAAAGGAGTTCCCGGGAGTAAAGGCACTCGATGATGTATGTTTTTATCTGAAGCCCGGAGAAGTCCATGCTCTCCTTGGAGAGAACGGTGCGGGTAAATCAACCCTGATGAAGATACTCTGCGGTATTTATGAAAGAGACAGCGGTGAATTTATGGTAGGCGGTGAGGCAGTCCATTCTCTGACACCGAAGCTGGCGCAGGAGCTGGGGATTGCTATTATTCATCAGGAGTTGAATATGTGTTCTCATCTGTCTGTGGCAGAGAATATATTCCTTGCGAGGGAAGAGCAGCGCTTCGGGCTGATCAGGCAGCGGGCAATGAATGAGAAAGCCGGAGAAGTACTACGCACCTTAAAACTTGATATCGATCCGATGACAATCGTAGGGAAGCTGCCTGTCTCCAAACAGCAGATGGTTGAAATTGCCAAGGCCTTATCCACCAATGCGAGAATACTTATCATGGATGAACCTACATCAGCATTAACAGAAAATGAGATTAAGGAGCTATTCCGGATAATACGGGAACTAAAGGCTCAAGGGAAGGCAATTGTATACATATCACATCGGCTGGAGGAGCTGAAGGAAATCACGGATCGCTTAACCATTCTACGGGATGGCAGGTTCGTAACTACCATGGATTATAAGGATACTTCCATTCCTGAGATCATCTCCTATATGGTAGGTAGGGAGATTAAGGAGAAGTACCCAAGAATAGACTCTATCAGAGGCAATAAGCTGCTTGAGGTCAGGCACTTGAGTGCCGGTATCGTCAAGGATGTCAGCTTTGATTTGTATCAGGGTGAGATCATCGGCTTTGCCGGCCTGATGGGCGCAGGGAGGACAGAGCTCGTCAGGGCATTATTCGGTGCGGACAGTATGGACAGTGGCGAGATCATTCTGGAAGGAAAGAAATTATCGATAAAATCTCCCATGGATGCGATTAGAGAGGGTATCGTATGTGCACCCGAGGACAGGAAGAAGGAAGGGCTCTGCACCGAGCTTACCATCAAAGAGAATATTGGTCTGGCGAATCTGGACCGTATCTGCAACCGGGTTGGAATTGTCCGCGGAAAAAAGGAAGAAGAGCTTACCAGAAAGGCTGTCAGTGATCTTAAAATCAAGACACCCTCTCTGTCACAGAATGTGAAAAATCTTTCCGGCGGCAATCAGCAGAAGGTAGTTGTTGGAAAATGGCTGGTGCGAAAAGCCAGAGTCGTCATTTTCGATGAACCAACGAGAGGAATCGACGTAGCAGCTAAGGTTGAGATCTACAATCTGATGAACCGGCTGAAGGAGGAAGGAATCGGTGTCATCTTTGTTTCCTCGGAGCTTCCTGAGATCCTTGGCATGAGTGATAAGATCTTTGTCATGTGTGACGGAAGAATCACCGGTCAACTAAACCTGGAGGAAGCAACCCAGGATAAAATATTAGGCTTTGCAACCCAATATCAAACAAAAAAGGAGGGAGCTGAACATGGAAAATAGGAAACAGTCAGTCATACGCCGATTCCTGGCTATCAGGGGTATGGGACAGGTAATCTCCGTAACTGTAGCACTCGTCATCATGATTGCTGTATTCGGCATCATTAATCCCCTGTTCTTCTCAGGCAATAATTCGGCAAATCTCTTAAGACAGGTAGCGCCAATTCTTATCATTGGTATTGGTCAATCCTTTGTACTGATTACAGGTGGAATTGATTTATCCATCGGTTCGGTAGCTGGTATGGCCTGTATGATGTCAGCTACACTGATGACGGCAGGAGGCATGGGTGCGGTTCCCGCGGTACTGATTACCTTGTTTTGTTGCTGCGCCATCGGATTGATTAACGGTATCCTGATCGCCAAGACCAAGCTTCCGGCCTTTATTGCAACCCTTGGCACGATGATCATTGCAAGAGGAATCGCACAGCTGGTTAACGGCAATATGAATACGGACAGCATTAATTCGGAAGGCTTCCGTGAGTTCTTCTATTATGGCTCCTTTCTTGGAATATATAATCCCATCTGGATCGCTGCGATTCTGTTCCTGATTTTTGCAGTCATACTTGCTAAGACAAGAACCGGTCGGCATACCTATGCAATCGGAAGCAATTATGAAGCTGCGAAGCTTTCCGGTGTCAACGCGGTATTGGCTCAGACCAAGGTATATGTATTTGCTTCCTTCCTATCCTGTATCGTCGGCTTTATTCTGACAGCACAGAGCGGAATGGGAAGTATGGATGCAGGCACCGGTTATGAACTGAATGCGGTAGCTGCGTCAGTTATCGGCGGTGTCAGTACGATGGGCGGACAGGGAATGTTGTTCGGTACAGTCATCGGAGCTTTTATCTGGGGGGTATTGAATAACGGACTTCAATTTGCCGGAGCACCGCTAGCCTTCCGTAACCTGGTGATCGGTGTGGTTG
>JAEZLY010000156.1 GCA_023414985.1 Bacillota bacterium
TTCTTCCCATACCAACGATCCCACCATAGGAATTGTTCCGGCAATCGATTATGCTGATTCATCAGCTTTAAAAACTCAGTACAAACATCCGCAAAGTATTCTCCCATATAAGAATCCAGATAAGGTACGATCTCCTGCTCGTATACCTGATCTGTTCTATCAAGCATGATTTCAGACAGGTTCGGAAATACAAAACGGTACCAGAAGCTAAGGAAATTATCCTTAATCCGATAAAGACCTTTTTGCGCATTCTCTTTGCCTTCCTCGTCCAGAGGAACTAATTTTTCTACGATATCAAGCTGGATTAAATTCTTGAGATATACACTGATCTTGGCTCTGGAGTATCCGGTTCTGCTGTGGAGATCATTTAATTTACGGTTACCTTCTGCCAAGTAATAGAGAATCGTATTATAGACCGCAGGTTCCCGCAGCTCCAGCTTAAGAAATTGCTGAGGAGCGTGAATTAGCCTGCAGTTCTTGTTGAGAAGCAGATTTTTGATATTCTTTTCCACGGACAGACTTTCCTGCCAGGAATTCAGATATTCTGGAATGCCTCCCAGAACAGCATTAATAAAGATACAGGTTTCAACAGAGGATTTTGGAAAGCGGTTAACGAAATCCACGAAGGTAAACTCCTTCAGTTTCATATAAGCCGTGATGGAGGTAGCATACACCCCAAGTTCGCTTACCATATCATTCTCCACCCAGCGGATGGAGGAACTACAGAGAACAAACATCACCGGTTTCGTCTTATTCCCAAGAAGCCGGAAGGCTTCCAGTATGTCGCTGCCGCTCTTTAGAATATAATGGAATTCGTCCAGTACGATGATCGTCTTTTGCCCGTCAATACCGAGGAGGGAGGAAAACAGCAGGGGGTAGCCCGTCTGCTCTGTCATATTATTCTCGTTCGGGGCACTGCGCTTCATAAGCAGCAGCTGAAGACCATCCTCGCATTCCAATCCTTCATAGTAAAAAGAAGACGGCTTTTCCGAAAGGAATTCCTTGATCAATGAGGTCTTCCCCATTCCTTTCCTTCCGTACAGGATGACAAGATTATTCCCGGAGGAGGCATACTGCTCCTCCAGGAGTTTAAGCTCTGCTGTTCTCTTTACAAACATACCATCACCTCTGTCTGTTTTTTACATTCGCTCCGGTGCTTCAAATCCGAGCAAATCGATGCAGGTCATCAGGATGTCCTGTACCAGTGTAATTAAAGCAATCCAGGAAGCCTGTTTCTTCTCATCTTCCTCGGTAATGATTTTCGTGTCATGATAAAAGCTGTTAAAAGCATTGGCAAGATCATAGATATAGGCACAGATTCGGTGAGGTGCTACCTCATCCGCTGCTGTATAGATCATCTCATTGAACTTGGTCAGCTCCAGCACCAGCGCCTTCTCGCCTTCTGAAGAAGCAGGCAGTATCATCGACGGTGCCGCTCCCTTTTTCATATCCTGATATTTTGCCAGTATGGATTTAATTCTAACAATTGTATAAAGGATATACGGACCGGTATCTCCTTCAAAGCTGGTAAAGCGATCCACATCAAAGATATAATCCTTGGAAATCTGATTAGATAAGTCACCGTATTTGAGTGCGGCTAAACCTACTAAAGCAGCTACCTTCCTCGCCTCGGCTTCCTCCATGCTGCGGTTCTCCATGATTTTGGTGTAAACCTCGTCTGTCACGCTCTTGATCAGGTATTCCAGACGCATAACACCGCCTTCCCTGGTCTTAAAGGGCTTGCCGTCTTTGCCGTTCATCGTGCCGAAACCGATGAAGTCAAGGCGGGTATCCTCTTTTACAAGCTTTGTCTTTCTTGCACAGCGGAAAACGATCTCGAAATTAAGATCCTGCCTCTTATCCACCACATAGATAATGCGGTCGGGGCTAAATAATTTCATTCGCTCCACGATGGTTGCCAGGTCTGTCGTATTATAAAGAGCTGCCCCGTCGGATTTTAATAACATACAGGGAGGAACCTCTTTTGTATCCGTTTCTTCCTTCACTTCTACAACAAGAGCTCCTTCACTGACTTTGGCATAACCGTCCTTCTTGAAGCGCTCGATCATATCGGGAATATAAGGCTGTGCATCACTTTCCTTCTTCCACAGGTCAAAGGATACCATCAGCATATCATAGATCTGCTTCAAATCTGTGACCGATACCTCCAGAATATGATTCCAAAGAGCGGTATATCCTCTGTGACCATTCTGCAGATGATAGGTTACGGTCTTCGCTTCTTCTCTGAACTCCGGGTTTTGTTTGGAATATTCACTGGCTGCAGGATAGATTTCCTCCAGCTCAGAGATAGTAAACGGTGCGACCAATGGATATTCTCCGGTATAGGTATCATCAAAATAGATCAACTCCGGCTTTCTGCGCTTCAACTCAGCAATGACCAACCCCATCTGGGTTCCCCAGTCACCAAGGTGCGCATCTCCGATCACCTTGTTTCCCATGAACCGGAGCAGCCTTTTGATGCTCTCACCGATGACAGCAGATCTCATATGTCCTACATGAAGAGGCTTCGCAATATTGGGGCCGCCGAAATCAATAATGATCGTCTTCGGCTCCTTTACCTTCTCCACTCCGTAATGCTCTTCTGTTTTCATACTGTTTAAATAAGAGGAAAGGAATTCTCCGCTTAGGGTAATATTAATAAAGCCCGGCATAATTGCCGTAACTTCCTGAAATTTATCTTTGGACTGCAGTACTTCGACAATATCCTGGGCTATCTTAATCGGTGCAGTCTTATATTGCTTCGCCGCTGCCAATGCACCATTACACTGATATTGGCAAAGGTCAGGTCTGTTGGAAAGGGTAACCACCCCGAATTTTTCTTCATAGCCTTTCTGTATAAAGGCATCCTTCACATCTTCCGTTATTAGTTCAATCATTGTTTTCATAGGATACACATGCCTTTCTCTTCATCATAACTCAAACATTACTTTATCATACAAACCCCTGATTGTCACGAAGAAACAATAATTTTGGTAAAAAAATCTATAGGAGATATATTCTTTCCTCTTTTTAGAAAAAAATCAATATCGGTGTATTATTTTGATTTTCAGTCTGTTATTTTTGCTGATTGTGTTGTATATTGATTATTGGAAACATTCTATATAAAAATTCGTATATGATGTAATGGGGGTTACTTATAGCGGATTTTCTATCATATATAGATGCTCGAGATTACTTGTATTACGAAAGGGGAAATATCATGTTCGGGCTTTATTTTGGTCATTACCTGGTGGAAAAGAATAAGATTTCTCAATCGCAATTTGAAGACTTGATCGCACAGCTTCAGAAAAGCAGAGCAAAATTGGGGTTCATCGCAGTCGCAGAGAAATTACTTACCGCAAAGCAGGCAGAAGAAATTAATGAAATTCAGAAGAAAATGGATAAGCGCTTCGGTGATGTCGCTGTCGAAAAGGGATATCTTCTGGATGAAGAGGTTACATACCTCCTGAATATGCAAGGAAATTCCTATTTGCTTTTCTTGCAGCTATTAACTGAATACAGTAGCCTAACCATGGAGGATATCGAACACGCGCTGGCAGACTTTCAAAAGGAATACTGTCTTGCAGATACGGAGTTGGAGGCCTTAAAATCCGGTGACATCGACCGTATCATTCCGGTATATGTAGATACGGATCATCCGATCTACGGAGAATGTGCCGGTCTGGCTATCCGCAATCTGGTACGCTTCATCAACCGTAACATCATATTGAGAAAGGCATATCGGACCACCGGCTATTCCTTCCGGGGTCTTGCTTCTCAGAGGATGGATGGAACTCCGGGTTTGTTCGTCGGACTTGCAGGCAAGGATCCTGCATTACTTTCCATAGCGAATCTCTTCGCAAAGGAAGAGTTCCAAAAGCTGGATGAGGATGCATTTGATTCCTTATGTGAATTTTTAAACTGTACCAATGGTATATTCGCTTCAAAGCTAAGCCAGGAGGACATAGAGCTTGAAATGGCACCTCCTGAATACTATACAGATAAAAGCATTACATCAGAAGAAGACTTGTACATCGTTCCTTTTCTGATCAATGGGGAACAGGCAGATATCATTATTACGGCTGACAGCCGTATCGGTATTCAATAGGAGGGTAGTAACAATGGCAAGAATTCTTATCGTAGATGATTCCAAAACCTCACGCAAAATACTCCGAGGTATTCTGGAGGAGCACGGGCATGAAATCATCGCTGAAGCTGTAAATGGGGCAGACGGCTTCGAAAAATTTAAAGAGACACAGCCGGAAATAACCACTATGGACATTACGATGCCGATTATGGACGGTTTGGAAGCATTAAAACAAATCAGAGATTACAGCAATTCTGCAAAGATTATTATGGTGACCGCTGCCGGTCAGAAAACCAAGATGATCGATGCCATCCGCTTCGGTGCTGCCGAGTTCCTGGCAAAACCCTATGAGGCAGATCAGGTAATCGATCTG
Organism: Bacillota bacterium; assembly: GCA_023414985.1. Lineage (GTDB taxonomy): Bacteria > Bacillota > Clostridia > Lachnospirales > Lachnospiraceae > Mobilitalea. The sequence goes on from JAEZLY010000156.1 coordinate 4,461, forward strand.
ATCAATAAGGTTCTATAAGCTTTATGGTGTAATATACAGATAGGAATTTATTTTCTTAAGAATGAAAAAGGAGGTGTAGCAAGACACCTCCTTTTTTTATGAATATTTGTATGAATCGCTTCCTGCGGATTATTTCTCTTCCGTATAGCATGCTTATAAGACTTTGTAACTACAGCAGGCTTATGCCTGTACGGGCATAATGATTGCAGCGATAATATAAGCAAGTACTCCGAAACCACCGGCAAAACCGAACAATACCCAAGCCAATCTTACGATAGTCGGATCTACATTAATGTAGTCCGCAATCCCCGCACACACTCCGCAAATCATTTTATTTGTATTTGATCTGTATAATCTTTTCTGTTCCATAATAGAACCTCCTTATTATTTTAATTACCATCTACTTACTATCATACAACCTTTTTACTGAAAATCAACAGTAATATTACCAACACTGCAATCAAGGTTAAACGATCCGATGGCACCTTCATTATTTATTCTTTTATCCGAAATACTGTGATAATGATCATTATCTATGTTGATATTGCCTACACCCGATTCAATATCATAAGAATAGTCATCCTCTTCTCCATCCAAATCCATCTCGACGTTTCCGACACCGCAGGTGATATCATTATTCCCAGTAATCGCCCCTTCTATGAATACGCTACCGACACCGCAGTCAACCGAGATATCCTTTGCCTGAAGTTTTTTCAGCTCTATGGTTCCGGCACCTACATTATAGTTAGATGCTTCGCTGATCGTTGCATTTTCGATTGCTAATCTTCCGGCTTGAACGATAAAATCTGCTTTTGAAGCAAGCACTTCTTCTATATTGACATCACCAGCACCGATTTCCAGCTTGAAGCTTTCTGCAGTAAATCCGGAAGGCATTGTAATCGTAATTTTTGGAGTATAATCATTCCACCATCTCCAGCCGCGGATATCGCCCAGATGAACGCTGCCGCCGAAGATGTTAAATTCATTGTCAGAGTTCTGTTTCACTGTCCAGGTACCGTTATCTACAAAAGATTCTAAGCTGTTCTCCGGGATATCTTCTGCATCAATGGAAAATTGATCTCCCTTGATAATCTTTACTTCCGCATATTCTATATCCATGTCAATATTGGTAACACCGGTATAGCTTTCCTGATAGGAAACTGTGGGAATATCCACAACAGTTCCTCCGGAAGCCACAACTACAATAATTAGTATGATTCCAAAGCCTAAGGCGACTAATGCTATGCCAAGCCATATTTTGGTAAATGTTTTCATGCCATCACACTCCTGTTCTTAAAGGGCATTCTGCATAAATTGACAATGCCTCTGCATATAGCCGGTAACACCTTGGTACAGATTACTCCGCTTACCATGGTGAACAGCATTCCTAGTCCTAGTACGATCAGACCTGCACCGATCATGGCAAAGCCGACGAGCGGAGCACTTAACTGGATCAGACCGGAGATAAATAGTGCAATACCGCCGAAGATCATTGCAATGCCTGCTGCTCCAAACCCTACAATGATACCGAATAGTGCTGCGACTAAACCAACTGCAATTCCAAACGCTGCACTAAGTAGCGGTATTCCTACCGGGATAGCAAAGATGCAAAGTAAAATGATCAATGCAACCTTGTCATTATTCTTAGTCTGTTTCGATTGATTGTAATTCCCTGTTCCCTGGTTCGTTCCCTGATTCGGTCCCTGGCCTGCGGATCGGTAGGTATTCTGGTTCGCAAAACGGGGAGCACCCTGACCGGAGGAAGCATTCTGTGTATTCTGCTCAGTCTCCTGATTTCTCGTATCTACCACTTCGAATTGCTCCGTGCTGCCTGTTCCATCCTGATATCCGTTCTCTGTAAAGTAACCCTTCTGGCTATGCTCTGCTGCATTGGAAGCAAGATCTGCTTTTATAATATCAGCCACCTTTTTCGGTGAACCTAATTCCGCTATGATGCCTTCTTCCTGATCTTCCCCTGCATCTTCAAAATAACCATTATAATATTTGAGAGCCTCTTCACGTTCTTCCAAAGGGATATCCAACAATAAGCTTTCGAGTTCCTTCATGAATTCTAGCTTTGTCATCTATTTCACTCCTTCAAATATAATATTTATTTTACTGTAATAATTCTCCCACTCTTCTCTATAAAGCCTAAGCTGTACCATTCCTTTGTCAGTGATTTTATAATATCTACGATTCCTTCCTCCGAACTCCAGGTCATATACTTCCAGGCAATCTTCCTTTTGAAGCCGTCGCAGGACCGGATACAATGTGGACTCCGAAACTTCTATAGCGACTCGAACATCCTGTGTGATCTTATATCCATAAGTTCCGTCCGGTTCCTTAGATACTACTGCCAGTACAATCGCATCGAGAAGCGCTGAACCGGTGTTAAATACCATAGTCTTCACTCCTTTCCGAGTTTTATGCAGAAAACAATATTGTTTGATTGATAATACTATACATCATATAATATTGTGTGTCAATATAATATTATAAAATTCTAAAAGTTTTTTTAATTGTCAAGTACTTTTTTATTTTCTAATAAATATAACGAATATCACCGGTCCCTATCTTCAAAAACAATCCGTCCAAATTATTGGCTCCCCAATTCGATGAATAACACTTCCCGATCACATGCGGTTCGCCCTTCTGTTTATTAGTTACTATTTTAAAACAAAAAATCCGGTATATGATTCTATTCCATCATATACCGGATGCCTGTTCTATTCATTAGAGCTTCCTTAAAATACACTTATGTTATGCTTTCGGCAGCGTGACATTGAAGACGCTTCCTTTGCCAAGCTCACTTCGGACAGAGATTCTTCCTCCGTGTGCCTCCACGATTGACTTCACGATGGTAAGTCCGATTCCGGTACCTCCGGTCATGCGGTTGCGGGATTTATCCGCCCGATAAAAACGTTCAAAGATAAACGGAAGCTCCTCTTCCGCAATTCCGATTCCGTTGTCTCTGATACTGAAGCCGGCGCTGTCCCTGGTCTCAAACAGTTCAAAGCTTATGTTACAGCCCTCTCCGGAATACTTGATTGCATTACTCAGCAGGTTAACTACTACCTGCTTTAATCTTCCCTGATCTGCCGACAGCATCGGACGAGGTCCCGTAAGCTCTACCTTTAAGTTTTTATTTTTAATCTCTACCGCGAAGCTCCCAATAATCTGCTCTACCAATGGATATAATTCAACAGGCTGACGATCCAGCTTCAATATTCCGCCTTCCAGCTTGGCCAGACTCTCTAAGTCACCCACCAGCCGGCCAATTCTTTCTACCTCGTCATAGCAGCTTTGCAGGCGTTCCTTATCAGGTTCCCATACACCGTCTGCCATAGCTTCCAGGTAGGATTGTAAGATAGTGATCGGTGTCCTGAGTTCGTGAGCCACATCCTCTGTCAGCTGTTTACGCAGCTTCTCCAGAGTCTCCAAAGAACCTGCAAGATGGTTGATGGAGACTACCAACAGCTCCAGCTCCTTTGTATCCAGTTCTTCCTGTATTCTTACCCCGTAATTACCGTCCGAAATCTGCTTGGCAGCCTCCACAGTCTTGAGGATTGGACTGCTGATTCTTTTCGCCAGCATCGTTCCGACCAGGAAGGAAATCAGCAGGGAGACTGCTCCGACTCCGAGTAAGATAAAATTTAAAGATCTTAAGAACTTAAAATCATTTTCATTCAGGAAAAAGGGTCCAAAATAGCTGATGCTGACACTTCCGACGGTTTCTCCACCCTGCTCCAGCGGATATGTCACGGATGTAAATTCTCCGTCCATCTGTGGATACTGAATTTTCATCCGCTGGGATATCTCACCCATGATCCTGCTGCACAGGTTCATATCATGGGCCTGCGCATCCCACAGAACCTTATTATCCTTATCGTAAACCTTAAGAATGTAACCTTCATAAAGAGAGGACATCCCAACCGCATGAATATAATCCACGTTCCACTCTCCGGTCTCCATGGAATACTGCTGACCGATGCTGGTTGTGATCACCTGGGTCTTGAGCTCCTGCTGCCGGCTGATATAATCGGTAAACTGTCGATTGATAAAATAGTTGGCCAGCACACTGATGATGGCAATTGTGAGCAGTACGATCATCAGTATGGACAGGGATAACCTTGACTTCAGACTGCGCAACTGCTATTCACCTCCGAACTTATAACCCACCCCATGGATTGTCTTAATGTAATACGGCTCCTTAGGGTCAGCCTCAATTTTCTGACGAAGGTTCTTAATATGGCTGTCTATGGTTCTGTCATAACCTTCGTATTCCTCGCCCAAAGCCGAGGAAATCAGTTCTTCTCTCGTAAATACCTTGTTCGGATATTTGGCCAGCGTCACCAGTAATTTGTATTCATTCGGAGTCAGCTTAACTTCGGCTGTATTTCTGGTAACGATACGATACTCATAATCAATCACCAATTCGCCGTCCCGGAAGGATTTTTTGGAGTTCAGTCCCGGGAGATCGTCCAAGGACCTTCGAAGCACTGCTTCTATTCTGGCATATAAAGCCTTCAGGCTGAAAGGTTTTGTAATATAATCATCCGCGCCGATTCCCAACCCCTTTAGGAGATCAGATTCCTCTGATTTCGCCGTGAGCATGATAATCGGCACCCTGGATTTTCTTCGGATGGTCTTGCAGACCTCTTCTCCCGACAATTCCGGCAGCATAAGATCCAGTAAGATCAGTGCAATACTTTCTCTATCAAATACCTCGATCGCTTTTTTGCCATCCTGCGCCGTAAGCACAGTAAAGCCCTTACTTTCCAGAAAGGACTTTACAACAGCCAGGATTTTTTCTTCATCTTCAACAACTAATATTTTGATTAAAGGCACTATTATGTTACCTCCATACCTGCGCTGACTTCTGCGCGGTTTCTCTTGTATCGGGACATTGGTATGCCTGATCAGCTCTCTACATCGAAGGGCTTTAAGAATTTATCCACCTGTATCTTCTTACCGTTGTCATCCATGGTCTCCACCTTCGCAAATACCCATCCGTCCACCTTATCCGGATTGACACCGGCATCGATAAACGGCTGCGGATTAAGTACAAAGACGATATCCTTGTCATTGGTCTTCATATCCTTTGCCCATTCGAACATATTTCCATTATCCATCTTAACGCCAAAATGGTCAAGAGCCAGATGGTAGGATATTCTATCCCTGTAGTACTTCACCAGCTTTTTATAGGAATCAAGCGGGGACGCCGTTCCGACATAGGTTATTTTCTCATCCCCCAGAGGAGCTCCGACAATGATCTGATTATCTACAAGCATACCTTCCGGAAGCTTCGATGGATCCAGTCCTGCATCCAGAAATGGCTGCGCATCTGTAACCAGTCTGACATCGTTGCCTGTTGTCTTGCTGAAATCCGCCGACCATTCGAACCGCGCTGTGCCATCCAAAGCGCTGATGGACCAACCGCCAAAATCCGTATCCTTACTTACCTTATCCGGTAGTGCTGTCAGAACAGCCTGGTAGGATTTTTCAGACTGATTGCCCACCACATCAAGTTTGCTGCAGGCGGTTAATCCCGTCAGAAATACTATCATTAATATAGACAATACTGCTCTCTTCATCTAATCTACTCCTATCTTAATGTTTATCGATAAGCTCGAAAGCCTTTTAATCTAAGCGCATTGCTGACAACAGATACCGAACTGAAGGCCATAGCCGCAGCAGCAAAAATCGGATTGAGGAGTGGTCCGCCGAACAGGTGAAGAATTCCTGCTGCGATCGGGATTCCCGCCACATTGTATCCAAAAGCCCAGAATAAGTTCTGCTTGATATTTCTGATCGTACTTTTGCTTAAGTTGATAGCAGTCGGAACATCCATCAGATCGCTTCGCATCAGAACGATATCTGCGGATTCCATAGCCACATCCGTACCGGAACCAATCGCAATCCCGATATCAGCCTGTACCAATGCGGGTGCATCATTAATTCCATCCCCGACCATACATACCTTCTTACCCTCTGTCTGCAGCTTCTTTACTTCGTTTGATTTATCCTGAGGAAGCACCTCTGCCAGCACTCTGTCAATCCCAACCTGCTTTGCGATTGCCTCCGCAGTCTTTCTGTTATCACCGGTGATCATGGCAACCTCAATTCCCATGGATTGAAGCCTCTTAATTGCCTTAGCACTGCTTTCCTTCACTACATCCGCTACCGCGATGATACCGGAGAGCCTGCCGTTCATAGCAACATACATGGGTGTCTTCCCCTCTGCTGCCAGCAGGTCGGCCTTATCCTTCAATTCATTCAGGGAAATATTTCTCTGATCCATCAGCTTCTTATTTCCGATCAGTACGCTCATCTTCTCAATCG
>JAEZLY010000221.1 GCA_023414985.1 Bacillota bacterium
GTGGTAAATTATTATAGAATGTTCAGCGGATGGATACTGAACAGATTTACACATGGAGGCAAAAAGTAATATGACAGCAATCATCAAGAATAAGAAAGCTTATGAAAGAGTATTGCTCAAATTAAGCGGAGAAGCATTAGCAGGAGATAAGAAAACCGGTTTTGATGAAGCAACCTGCATCGGTGTTGCAAAGCAGGTAAAAGAGCTCGTTGAAGAAGGAATACAGGTTAGTATCGTCATCGGTGGCGGTAACTTCTGGAGAGGAAGAACCAGTGAGACAATCGATCGTACGAAGGCCGATCAGATAGGAATGCTTGCTACAGTAATGAACTGTATTTATGTATCGGAAATATTCCGCTATGTAGGCATGGCTACAGAGGTTTTTACCCCCTTTGCCTGCGGTAGCATGACGAAGCTTTTTTCTAAGGACGGTGTCCTTGACTGTATGAAGCAGGGAGGGGTCGCTTTCCTCGCAGGAGGGACAGGACATCCTTATTTCTCAACAGATACAGCTACTGTTCTTCGAGCAGTGGAGTTGGATTGCAATATCATCTTAATGGCCAGAGCCATAGACGGTGTTTATGACAGTGACCCGAAGAAAAATCCGCAGGCTAAGAAATACGACGAGGTTTCTCTTCAGGAGGTTCTGGACAAAAAGCTGGGTATTGTCGATTTAACAGCAACGGTACTTTGTATAGAGAATAAGATGCCGATCCTGTTATTCGGACTCTCCGAAGAGGGCAGTATCGTGAAGGCCGCAAGAGGTCAATCTAACGGTACCAGAATGACGATTTAGAGATACAAAATTAAGAATGATGGAGGGATGAAAATGGATGCTAAGCTAGAACAATTCAACTCAAAAATGGAAAAAACAGTGGAAACATTAAAGGAAGATTATGCGACCATTCGTGCGGGCAGAGCAAATCCTCATCTTTTAGATAAACTTAAAGTGGATTATTATGGTCAGCCTTCCTCGTTACAGCAGGTTGCAAATGTCTCCGTTCCCGAAGCCAGGGTGATATTGATTCAGCCATGGGAAAGTAAATTAATCAGGGAAATCGAGAAGGCTATCATCAATTCTGATTTAGGCCTTACTCCCAGCAATGATGGAAAGGTCATCCGCCTTGTGTTCCCGGAACTGACGGAAGAGAGAAGAAAAGATTTGGTGAAGGATATTAAGAAGAAGGCGGAAAATGCTAAGGTAGCCATCAGAAACATTAGACGCGATGCCAATGAGCTTTTCAAAAAGCAGAATAAAGCCAGTGAGATCTCTGAGGATGAATTCAAGCACCTGGAGGATAGTGTCCAGAAGGTTACGGATCATTACATCTTAGAAGTTGATAAAATCATGGAAGATAAATCCAAAGAAATTCTTACGGTATAACATATTATGCATTCCGTATCATCGGAATGACATATGATTTTATAATCCTGGGTGTATCAAAGGTCTTATTCATGACGAGCGGATCAGCCATAGCGGTCTGCTCACAGCAAATTGTTGATGAATGAAGCTTCTTTTGAGACACCCTTCTTTATCATTGGATAAAAAAGTTTAGGGTTAATTATGATAGGAACAGTAGGTGTTTCTATTTGGATCGGAGAACGATAATGCAGGATAATAAGCTGAAGGTGCCAAATCATGTGGCAATCATTATGGATGGCAACGGACGATGGGCAAAGAAAAAGAAAATGCCAAGAAATTACGGGCATGTCCAAGGCAGCAAAAACGTGGAGAAGATATGTGAAGATGCCTATAAACTAGGTATAAAGTATTTGACAGTGTATGCCTTTTCCACAGAGAACTGGGTTCGTCCTCAGGAGGAAGTGGATGCGTTGATGAAGCTTCTTCATTCCTATCTGGATACCAGTATCAAGACCAGTATGAAGAATAATATGAAGGTCAGGATAATCGGAGATATTTCGAAGCTGCCGGAGGATATGAAAGAGAGTATCCGGGAGTTGGAGGAAGCCTCCAAGGATAATACCGGCTTGAATTTCCAGGTTGCAATTAATTACGGCGGCAGAGATGAGCTGCTGCGTGCTGTCAAAGCCTTGGCACAGGATGTAAAAGAGAATAAAACAGAAATTGATCATATAGATGAGAAGACCCTGGAGCAGTATTTGGATACCAGAGGTATTCCCGAACCGGATCTTTTGATCCGTACCAGCGGAGAACAAAGGCTATCGAATTTTCTCTTATGGCAGATGGCATATACAGAGTTCTATTTCCCGGAGGTATTATGGCCGGATTTTGATAAGAAGGAATTGATGAAGGCAATTGAGTATTATAACGGCAGGATCAGAAAATACGGATCCGTAGTGTAAGGCTTGGGCCTGCTAAAATTACAGAAGGATGAAGCACTCGAATCATGAAGTCACAAAGGAATAATAAGTTATATCATATAGTACAGGATTGATATAATAATTAAACAGGGAAGGCCATAGAGAATATGGCAGGGTGAAGAATATGTTTAAGACAAGATTACTCAGCGGAATCATATTACTTGCTATCACGATAACAGTTGTCGTATCAGGCGGTACTGTATTGTTTGCCGTACTTCTTGCTATATCCCTGATCGGAATGAAGGAATTATATAAGGTTGTCGGAATGGATAAGGCTTTGCCAGGCTTTCTCGGGTACGCTGCCGGGGTGGCATATTATGCACTGGTTTATTTTAAGGCAACGGAGTATCAGCCGATGGTATTCATTTTCTTCCTGTTGCTTTTAATGCTGGCCTATGTATTCAGCTTTCCCAAATATACCATTGAACAGATAGCAATCACTTTTCTGGGCTTGTTCTATGTTAGCATCATGCTCTCTTTTATCTATCAGGTTCGCATCCTGGAAGGCGGAGCTTGGATCGTATGGCTGATCTTTATCGGCGCCTGGGGGTCGGATACCTGTGCCTATGCGGTCGGTATATTACTCGGGAAGCATAAAATAGCTCCGAAGCTTAGCCCGAAGAAGTCGGTAGAAGGCTGTATCGGAGGGGTTGCAGGAGCAGCTTTAATCGGCTTTCTCTATGCGACGATCATGCGTAACCATATCACAGGGATTGATCAGCCGCAGTTGATTTATGCAGTGATTGGAGCCTGCTCCAGCGTTCTGTCTCAATTGGGAGATCTGGCCGCCTCCGCAATCAAAAGAAACCATGAAATTAAGGATTACGGGAATCTGATACCGGGACACGGCGGCATTCTGGATCGCTTTGATTCCATCATTTTCACCGCACCGATTGTGTATTATCTCACCGTGTTGTTTGGGTAACTAAGGCATGGTTATGCACTTACAGAAGGGATCGGGCAGTGATTTTTACTTGCCTTACCCTTCCCTCAGGATGCCGGGTGAGAATACTATTTGATCTTGTATATGTTAGGCATCCTTCAGTTGGCCGGTCTGCATAAAAATGACTGCCCGATCTCTTCCGTAAGGATGTACGTATGTGAAGGAACGGCAATTATTGTGGATAATACCTGAAGAAATTGTATTTGTTGTGGATGATATCTGAAGAAACTATGTTTATTCTGGTAGATACCTGAAGGAACTGCTTTTTTTGGATGATATCCGAAGAAACTATGTTTATTGTGGATGATACCTAAAGGAGTTATGTTTATTGTGGTAGTTATCTGAAGGAAAATGATGTTTCGTTGATAACTACGTGATATATTTTGATTGGATGATAATGTTTTATTAAATTATATATTTTGGTTGAATTTAGATATTTTCATAATTCTTGAAGATGTTTTGGCGACATTTGATTTTCTTAATTGTTTCTGAATTTTTTGTGAATGGTTTGATTTTATTTGTCGAATAGGATATAGTATGGTTATATGAAATCCATAAATGATTTTTTAGTATGACATAACATACTGTGATTGGTATCGATTTTATATTGTGAATATAATTGACGGAGCTACTTAGGTAAAAATCGATTTTTATAGATGGCGGAGGTTAGGATGAAGAGAATTGTTATTCTGGGTTCCACCGGTTCCATCGGAACACAGACCCTGGATATCGTAAGAGCAAATAAGGAAGAATTAAAGGTTGCTGCCATCGCAGCAAATAGTAATATAGAGTTATTAGAGAGACAGGTTCGCGAGTTTTTGCCGAACCTTGTTTGCGTATTTCGGGAAGAGAAGGCTGCAGAACTTAAGAAAATGCTATCAGATCTTCCTGTCAAGGTGGTCGCAGGGATGGATGGATTGATCGAATGTGCGACCGAAGCTTCTGCAGATACCATCGTTACTGCAATGGTTGGAATGATTGGTATCCAGCCTACCATAGAAGCTATTAAGGCCGGGAAAAACATCGCCCTGGCTAATAAAGAGACTCTGGTAACTGCGGGTCATCTGATCATGCCTTTGATTAAAGAAAAAAAGGTTGCCCTGCTTCCGGTGGACAGCGAGCATTCTGCAATATTTCAGTCTCTGAATGGGGAAGATAGAAAGCAGGCAGATAAGATTCTATTGACGGCCTCCGGCGGCCCATTCCGCGGCATGAGCCTATCTCAGCTTAAGGACAAGACACCAAAGGATGCGTTGAAACATCCGAATTGGTCCATGGGGCAGAAAATCACAATTGATTCTGCGACGATGGTGAATAAAGGGCTTGAGGTGTTGGAGGCAGCCTGGCTTTTTGATATGAAGCTGAATGATATTCAGGTAGTAGTTCATCCTCAGAGTGTCATTCATTCCATGGTGCAGTATCAGGACGGTAGTGTGATAGCACAGCTTGGAGTACCGGATATGCGGCTTCCCATCCAGTATGCCTTATTCTATCCGAACAGAAAACCGCTTTCCGGGGAAAGATTGAACTTTTATGCATTAAAACAATTGACCTTTGAGGAGCCGGACAAGAATACATTTTTAGGACTACATCTAGCTTATGAAGCAGGAAAACAAGGCGGCAGTATGCCTACTGTATACAATGCGGCAAATGAGTGGGCTGTGGCAGAATTTTTAAAGGAAAAGATCACTTTTCTGGCAATCCCCGCCTTAATCAAAGAGGCAATGAAAAGGCATCAGCCGATTGCTGCTCCGACTTTAAAAGAAATTCTTAATATAGAACAGGAAACATATGATTTTGTAAGAGGTTTTACGGAATCCGGACTGAAGGCTGTCCTGGAACAGCCGGAGAAGTAAGCAGACTGATTTTTGGATTCCAGAAAGGGCTGAATTTTATATGAATATCATAGTAGCAATATTGATTTTAGGGGTTATCGTTATCATTCATGAATTAGGACATTTTCTGCTGGCAAAGACGAACGGTATTACCGTGACGGAATTCTCCGTAGGTATGGGGCCGCGTATTGCTAGCTTTATGCATAAGGGAACCTGGTATTCTCTGAAGGTATTTCCCTTCGGCGGCTCCTGTTTGATGCTTGGTGAGGATGAGACGGTGGATGATGAGGGCTCCTTTCACAAGAAAGGTGTCTGGGCAAGGTTTTCTGTCATTTTTGCTGGAGCATTCTTTAATTTTATCCTGGCTTTTGTATTGGCGCTCATTGTCCTGAGTGATGTGGGAGTGGATAAACCCTACGTTACTACAATTCAAGCTGATGGTCCGGCAGTACAGGCCGGCTTGCAGAAGGGGGATCTGATTACTTCAATCAACGGATCTCCGATCCATATGTCAAGAGAGATCATGTATTATTACTATTTCAATAAAATCACGGATCAACCGGTTACGATTAATTTCCTGCGTAACGGTGAGAAGCAGTCGGCTACGATCACACCTGCCTGGAAGGATATTTATAAGCTTGGCTTTGGTTATACAGCAAGTGAGAAGCCGGCAGTCATTGAGTCGCTGACACAGGGATATCCCCTGGAGAAAGCAGGTTTAGCGATTGGAGATACCATAGTTGCGATCAATGGAACGAAGATTACCACAGCACAGCAGCTTGCAGATTATATAGCAGTGAACCCGATAACGGAAGCTCCGATGAATATTACGTACGAACGGAACGGAACTGCCTCCCAGGCATTAGTCACCCCTGTTCTTGAGCAAAGCGGTTATGAGATGGGTTGGGATTACAATCAGTACAGGGAAAAGGTCTCAGCATTACAGGTAATCAAGTACAGTATCTATGAGCTGAAACTGAATATTGTAAATACGATTAAAAGCATCGGTCACCTAATCTTAGGCAGAATTAGTGTGAAAGAGGTCTCCGGACCGGTCGGAATCGTAAATGTGGTAGGAGATATCGTTCATGAATCAAAGGATTACGGTATTCATGCCATGCTGCTTTCTCTTGCTCAGTTCAGTATCCTGCTGAGTGCAAACCTCGGTGTCATGAATCTGCTTCCGCTTCCGGCACTGGATGGCGGCAGACTGGTTTTCCTGCTGATCGAAGCCATCCGAAGAAAACCGGTTCCCAAGGAGAAGGAAGCCATGGTGCACATGGTGGGCATGGCTGCTTTGATGATATTGATGGTATTGGTTATGTTTAACGATATCCGGAATATATTCCATTAAAAAACTTAGGATAATGTAGTTACAGCTGCTTAATACAGGAAAAACAAGTTGCTGAAATTTGTTAAATCAAAATTTAACATTACTAATTCGATAGAAGATCGTTGGTTAGAACGAAAGGTGGTGCTTTTATGTACCGTGACGATACAAAGGTGATACACATTGGTGACAGGGTCATAGGCGGAGGAAATCCTATTCTGATTCAATCCATGACGAATACAAGGACGGAGGATGTCAAGGCTACTGTAGAGCAGATACATCGGCTTACTGAGGCGGGATGCGAAATTGTCCGCTGTACGGTTCCGAGTCAGGACGCGGCACTGGCTCTGAAGGAAATCAAGCAACAGATTACTATTCCCTTGGTGGCTGATATCCATTTTGACTATCGTCTTGCGATCGCCGCCATGGAGAATGGTGCGGATAAGATCAGAATCAATCCCGGAAATATCGGAAGCGAAGAGAAGCTTCGTGCCGTGGTAACCGTGGCGAAGGAGAGAAATATCCCGATCAGGGTTGGTGTAAACAGCGGATCTCTGGAGAAGGAGATTATTCAGAAGTATGGAAAAGTCACAGCAGAGGGACTTGTGGAAAGCGCTCTGGATAAAGTAAAACGGATTGAAGATATGGGCTATGAGGAACTGGTCATCAGTATCAAATCCTCTGATGTGACGATGTGTGTTCGTGCGCATGAGTTGATAGCTCCCCTCACAAGATATCCTCTTCACGTCGGGATTACAGAAGCCGGTACCATTCAGTCTGGTAATATTAAATCAGCCTTGGGACTTGGCATCATTCTGCATCAGGGAATTGGTGATACCATCCGTGTCTCCCTGACAGGGGATCCCGTTGAGGAGATTAAATCCGCGAAGCTGATTTTGAAGACGCTTGGCTATCGAACAGGTGGAGTGGAAGTAGTATCCTGTCCTACCTGCGGTAGAACTCAGATTAACTTAATCCAGCTCGCAAATGAGGTCGAGACGATGGTTGCAGGGTTGGATCTGGATATCAAGGTAGCTGTCATGGGTTGTGCCGTGAACGGACCCGGCGAAGCGAGAGAAGCGGATATCGGTATTGCGGGTGGTCATGGAGAAGGACTGATCATTAAAAAGGGGGAAATTCTTAGGAAGGTTCCCGAGGATCAGCTGCTGGAGGCACTCCGGGAGGAGCTGCTGCACTGGAAGGAATAAGGAGAGAGCATGTTATTTTTCGATGCATTTGAACAAGTATCTGCAGATCAGGAGCTACAGAAGCTTTATGGCGAAGTAGAAGTAGTAAAGGTGATTGCCTCAAGACAGACAAAGGACATCTTTATCTGTATTAAGAGCACCCGCCTGATCAGCAGAACAAATATCAGAAAGATGGAAGAACTGCTGAATCGGCAGCTCTTTTTGCATACCGGTAACCGGGCTCTCATAAAGCCTCAATATGAGCTTTCCGCTCAATACAGCCTGACGAAGCTTTATCCGATCTATCGGGACAGCATCCTGGAGGAGCTGAAGGAACAAAGCGTGGTTTCCTATCATATCTTTTCCGGGGCTGAAGTAATTGTGGAAGAAACGAAGATTCTGATCAAGGTGACGGACAGCTGTGTGGCCAAAGAAAAGATGACAAAGCTGAAGGACTTTCTGGAAACGATGTTCCAGGAACGGTTTGATTATACTGTTACAGTTACGGTTGATTACATAGAACCCAAAAAAGAGCGGGAAGACCAGGAAGAGGTATACCGTAAGAAAATGCTGCAGATGTCTGAGAAGGAGGCGCTTGAAGAAGGCTTCCAGGCCAACGTATCCTATGTCAAAGAGGATTCCTTCCAGGAGGGCAATGACAATCTGCTGGGACAAGCCGGTTCCTATGGTGAGAGAGAGAATACTGGAAGCGAGCAGATGGACGCAAGCGCTGCAAAGTCTGCCGGCATAGGCAATCAGACAGCCGAGAAGAAGCCTGAGGAGATACAGAAAAGAGAAGCAGCGGCAAGCAAAGAACAGAAGCATGATTCCTCACAGAAACCGGCTGCAAAAGCATATGGTGGAAAAAGTGCTTATGATAAGGGAAAAGGAAGCTACCGGAAGCTTCCGATGGATCCTTCCGTGATCTATGGAAGAAATTTTGAAGGGAATCCCATGCCCATTTGTGATATCATCGGTGAGGTTGGTGAGGTGGTCATCCGCGGTAAGCTGATTAAGCCCGATACCAGAACCATCGGTAGCAACGAGAAGAGTATCATTACCTTTGTCATGACGGATTTTACCGATTCCATCAAGGTAAAATTATTTGCTAAGACGATTGAAGTGGATGAGATTATGGGAGTCCTCAAGCCGGGCGGCTACTTCCTGTTAAAGGGAGTTGCTCAGAATGATACCTATGAAAGAGATATTATGATCAGCTCAGTAGTCGGAATTAAGGCCAGCAGTGATTTTACCTCCTCCAGAAAGGATCAGTCTCCGGTCAAGCGTGTGGAGCTTCATGCCCATACGATGATGAGTGATATGGATTCTGTGGTGGATGTGAAGGCAATGGTGAAACGTGCCTTCAAATGGGGTCATTCTGCGATTGCCGTAACCGATCATGGTGTGGTTCAGGCCTTTCCTGACGCCAGTCATGCGATCAATCCTAAGGATTATGCTGATGAAGAGGAGCAGAAGCGTGCCAAGAACTTTAAGGTGATCTATGGCATGGAGGCATATCTTGTGGATGATTTAAAGGAAGTGGTCACCGATGCCAGGGGACAGAGCCTCGCGGATTCCTTTGTCGTATTCGATATTGAAACCACAGGCTTTAGCCAGACCAATGACAGAATCATTGAGATCGGTGCCGTGAAGGTGATCAAGGGTGAGATTGTAGATCACTATTCCACCTTTGTCAATCCGGAGATACCGATTCCCTATGAGATAGAACAGTTAACCTCCATCAACGATAATATGGTCATCGGCTCACCTACGATAGAGGTCATCCTTCCGCAGTTTCTGGCCTTTTGTGAAGGCTGTATTCTTGTCGCGCATAACGCGTCCTTTGATGTGGGTTTCATCAAGAAAAATGCAGCAAGACTGGGACTGACGGCGAGCTTTACCGTCATTGATACGGTCGGATTGTCCAGAATATTACTTCCTGATTTGAACCGTCATAAGCTGAATGTAGTCGCCAAAGCACTCGGAGTATCCTTGGAAAATCACCACAGAGCGGTGGATGATGCGGGGGCTACCGCAGAGATTTTCTTAAAATTCTGCAATATGTTACGAGAGCGGGAGGTTACGATTGTCGATGAGATTGACAAGCTGGGCAAAATGAGTACGGAAGCAATCCGTAAGCTGCCGGCTTACCATGCTATTCTATTGGCACAGAATGATGTGGGAAGAGTGAACTTATATAAGATGGTCTCTCTTTCGCATCTCGAATATTTTAATAAGAGACCCAAAATCCCGAAGAGCCTTCTGATGGAATGCCGGGAAGGTATCCTGCTTGGCTCCGCCTGTGAAGCCGGAGAGGTCTTCCGTGCCGTGATCGGGAATCAACCCCAGGACCAGATTGCCAGACTGGTGAATTTCTATGATTATCTGGAGATCCAACCTCTATGCAACAATGAATTCCTGATCCGCAGTGACCGCAGTGAGGAGAGGGACATCACCACCAAAGAGGACCTAATGGAGCTGAACCGGAAGATCGTGGCGCTCGGAGAAGAATATAATAAACCGGTAGTAGCTACCTGTGATGTACATTTCCTCGATCCGGAGGATGAGGTCTACCGCAGGATCATCCTGGCGGGCAAGGGCTTTAAGGATGTGGACGAGCAGGCAGCCCTTTATCTTCGCACCACGGAGGAGATGCTGGAGGAATTCTCTTACCTCGGGAAAGCAAAGGCTGAAGAGGTAGTCATCACGAATACGAATCTGATTTCCGACAGGATCGAGAAGATATCTCCGGTACGTCCGGATAAATGTCCTCCTGTATTGCCGAACTCCGAGGAGAACTTACGTAATATCTGTTACGAGAAAGCCCACTCTATGTACGGTGACCCGCTGCCGAAGCCGGTTGAGGACCGTCTGGAGCATGAGCTAAAATCCATTATCAATAACGGCTTCGCGGTAATGTACATCATTGCCCAGAAGCTGGTGTGGAAATCCAATGAGGATGGCTATCTGGTTGGTTCCCGTGGTTCCGTAGGTTCCTCCTTCGTTGCAACAATGGCGGGAATTACCGAGGTAAATCCTCTGGCGCCGCATTATTATTGTACCAATTGTCATTATTCTGATTTTGATTCCGAAGAGGTAAAAAAATTCGGAGGAAGCTCCGGCTGCGACATGCCGGATCGTACCTGTCCTGCCTGCGGCGAGCCCTTGGTGAAGGACGGACATGACATCCCCTTCGAGACCTTCCTAGGATTTTACGGGGATAAGGAGCCGGATATAGACTTGAATTTCTCGGGAGAATATCAGAGTAAGGCGCATGATTATACGGAGGTGCTGTTCGGTGAGGGACATACCTTCCGTGCAGGGACCATCGGTACGCTGGCAGACAAGACTGCCTTCGGTTATGTGAAGAATTATTACGAGGAACGTGGAATCCATAAGAGAACCGTGGAGATTGACCGTATCGTGGATGGCTGTGTGGGCGTACGAAGAACAACCGGACAGCACCCCGGAGGTATCGTCGTTCTGCCCCACGGAGAGAATATTTATTCCTTTACTCCGGTTCAGCATCCAGCCAACGATATGACGACTAAGACCATCACAACGCACTTTGATTACCATTCCATCGACCATAACCTGTTAAAGCTCGATATCCTCGGTCATGATGATCCGACCATGATCAGGATGCTGGAGGATCTGACAGGCCTTGATGCGAAGAAGATTAGTCTTGACGACCAGAAGGTATTATCCCTGTTCCATGATACGACGGCACTCGGAATCTCTCCGAAGGACATCGACGGCTGTGAGCTGGGCTGCTTAGGCATACCGGAGTTCGGTACGGATTTCGTTATGCAGATGGTGAAGGATACCCAGCCAAAGTCCTTCTCCGACCTGGTACGTATCTCCGGTCTGTCCCATGGTACGGATGTATGGCTGAATAACGCCCAGACCTTAATTCAGAATGGAAACTGTACGCTGACTACCGCAATCTGTACCCGTGACGATATCATGATTTATCTGATCGCCACCGGTGTGGAACCGGGACAATCCTTTAAAATCATGGAAAGCGTACGTAAAGGTAAAGGTCTGACTCCGGAGATGGAGGCTGCCATGGTAGCCGCCGGAGTACCGGATTGGTATATCTGGTCCTGTAAGCAGATCAAGTACATGTTCCCGAAAGCACATGCGGCAGCCTATGTCATGATGGCCTTCCGTATTGCTTACTTCAAAGTATATTATCCGTTGGCCTATTATGCGGCTTATTTCTCCATCCGTGCTTCAGCCTTCAATTATGAACTGATGTGCCTCGGTAGAAATGTATTGGAGCAGCACATCGCAGATTATAAGAGAAGAAGCAACACCTTAAGCAAGAAGGAACAGGATACCTTTAAGGATATGCGTATCGTACAGGAAATGTATGCCCGTGGCTTTACCTTCCTGCCGATCGATATCTACAATGCGAAGGCGCATGCCTTCCAGATCATTGATGATAAGCTGATGCCTTCCTTAAGCACGATAGACGGCCTGGGAGACAAGGCAGCAGACGGTGTGGTTGAGGCTGCGAAGGACGGTCCCTTCCTGTCCAGGGATGACTTTAAGATCCGTTGTAAGGTCAGCTCGACTGTGGTGGATACTATGGCGAAGATGGGACTCCTCGGCGAATTGCCGATCTCGAATCAGATGTCTTTGATGGATTTCTTACAGTGATCAAGAAGAATAGAATTATCAATTATGATACGATGAAAGGATGCTCTTTTGTATAGGGGCATCCTTTTATGTATTCTATGTATTCATAGATATTGCACATCGAGAAAGATAAAATGTTTCGAAGAAGCAGCATTCAAAAGAGTAAAAATTTCAGAGGAACAATATTTCAAAGGGATAATATTTCGTAGAAGCAATTTTTCAAGGACAGTTCGAAGTATTAATTACACGATTCAAAAGAAGCTTCTTTACATCAATGGAACTTTATGGTAATATAGCTCTTAATTTTATTTAATGAAATGCTTTTTATGGAAGAAAATTTTATTAACTTAGGGGGGAGGGTATCATGGTCTTTAAGGGATTTCGTTTTGGGTTGTTACTGCAGTTGGCTGTCGGGCCGATGTGTCTGTTGGTATTTAACACTTCTGCCTTGGACGGATTGTTGGCAGGACTGATCCTGGTGGCTGCGATCACACTGATTGATGGTCTCTACATTGCTTTGTCCGGTCTGGGAGTCGCAGCATTGCTGGAGAAGGAAAGGGTCAGGCTTGTAATAAAGCTGTTCGGCTGTTTCATATTAGTGCTGTTCGGGCTTAGTACCATAGCAGGTGCTTTCGGAAAAGAGCTTCTTCCGTCCTTGCAAATGTTTTCTTCAGACGGAGTTCAGAATATCTTCCTGAAGGGATTGCTTATGACGGCCTCCAATCCCCTGACAATCATTTTCTGGAGTGGTGTATTCTCGAGTCAGGTGGTTCAGCACGGCTTAAAGCAAAGACAGCTTCTGTTCTTTGGCCTAGGCTGTGTGCTGTCAACGCTCAGCTTTCTCAGCCTGGTTGCGATATTAGGAATGTTGATCAGTGGTTTTTTATCTCAGAACGTAATTGTAGGGATGAATGTAATCGTAGGAGGATTGTTAATATTCTTTGGGGTCAGACTGGTTCTATCCAAAAAATAGGGTTAGGAATTTCTTACTCGTTGTTTTTCATAAGAAGAACAGAAGAAAATGAGTTTCTATTGGTAGAAGTTACGAAATGTATCAATTGGTAAAACAATTCGAAAAAATTTAGAAAAAAGGCTTGATTTTTTGTCCGAGATAGTATAATATAAATATTGTTCTTAACATGGCTCGTTGGTCAAGGGGTTAAGACGCCGCCCTCTCACGGCGGAAACAGGGGTTCGATTCCCCTACGAGCTGCTCAAATTAATGGTAATAAAAAAGGTAATCAAAGATAATATCAATGAGAGTTGATGAATCTGAGATTACCTTTTTTATGTTTGATTTTATGTTAGTCATTTAAAAGGTTTTCTACTGAATGCATTTTAAACAGTTATGATACGGCTTATTACGGATAATTTTCTGATCCCGGTATTGTTATATAATACAAATAGAACTATAATAATACATATTATACAATTATTACCATGTCATTATTATTTGCATTTATTATAAGCAAATAAGTACTTATGGTCTTTAAACATAAAATATGGGAGGTACCTTCATGGAGAATGGGGCGGATAAGGGATGGAAATTGTTACTAAACATTGTAGTAATAGGGACTATAGTTTTCACATTCTTCATGATAATTAAAATAGTTTTGTTTTTTACTGTGATACCAAAAGAGATTAAGGAATTAAATCGTAATATCGATTTACCATATCAATTTGCAACACCTTTGAGTGATTATGACCTGGCTTCTGTGAAATTGATCCGTGGAGGAGGATGCGTCTATTTTATCGACGAATTAGGCGATAGTTATGAGTTTAGTGGGTATCCGGATGTTTCAAATAAGGATAGATTTATTGGATATAGAACGACAAATCCGGCTAAAAATGTATTTGGAATTTCAGTAGGAGATAATATTCATGAAGCAAAACACATTTTAAGAGACTATGGTTATAAAGGAAAAATAGAATACGAAAGCGATAGAATTTATTATGTGAAGGGAAAAGTAATCATTTATATTGACGGAGATGAAACAGTTGAGAGTATACAAATAGATATTAAGAATACGAATTGGTTAATGGTGCAATTTTAACTATTAAGTGGTAATCAAAGATTAAATCAGCGTGAGCTGATCAATCTGAGATTACCTTTTTTGTATTAATTTTCGAAAGCTAAATTCTGAAAAATCACTGATTTAGCAGGATCAGAAAAAGGAAGGATTTATTTTATTGTTTATCTTACTTCTGTAGATTATAATGAGGAATATAGATGTTGTTACTATTGTCTAATAGAGGCAGTGTTTTTATAGCATTTTTATGACTTTGTAATAATTGAGAGAGGGTAGATATGAAAAAAATAAATTTATCTCGTAAAAATAAAGTCAGCTTACAAACCAAGTTGATTCGGTTGTTTCTGATTGCTTCTGCAATTCCGCTTCTGTTTATCAGCTTTTTTTCTTATTACAACATATCAAATACATTAAAAAAGAACACAGAGGAATTAACCATCAATAATCTGGAGCAGACCAGTAAGAGTCTAAATATTTGGCTGGAATCCTATGAAGATATCCTTTATCAGATTTATACAAATGATGATGTGGTTACCTTAGTTGATAATTTGAATCATGGCAAGGATGTTGCCGTGTCTAAAAATCAGTTAAGAAGGATATTGCAAGGCATTCTATATTCGAAGGAGTATATCAGGTCCATCACGATCATTACATCAAGCGGTATGCTGATCTCTTATGACCAAATGACTGCGGTATCCTATTCTCAGTCTTGGATTGAGAATTTCAGTCTATCTCAAGAGGAGTTATATCATGAGGTTTCCGGCGATAATTTAACGCATACCTTTCCAACCGAGTATGGAGCAAGCTTTGACAATAAAGAATACTATCTGTTTCATCTGGCTCACCGTGTGATTGATTATAAGAATTTAAATAAAAAGAATGCGATTGCTATCGTCAGTATCGACGAGAAGTTATTGAGAGAAGCCTGTCGTTCCACCCATGAAGCCGATAATAGTATGAGCAATTTTAATTTTATCGTCGATGAGAACGGAAGAGTGATTTCCTATATTGACGAGGGAAAGCTTACCGATCGAGTCGCAGATCCTTCTTCCTCTCTTGAGAAAAGAAAAGAATCCTATTTGGATTTTGTCACAGAGGATAGGAAGATAAGCAAAGATTATCTCTCTGTATATGTTTATCATAACGATGCACTGAACTGGGATATCATCAATGTAACGAATCAGGGGGCTGCGATTAGAAAATTAAGCTTGCAGCAAAAGGTTGTCATTCTGGTAAGTACATTGTCCTTACTGGTGGCGATTGCATTAACAGTGCTGTTATCTAGAAGACTGGTGTTATCCGTAAAAAAGGTAGTTACAACAATGCAGGTGGTCAGTACAGGCGACTTAAAATCCAGAGTTGAAATTGAAAAAAAGATGCCGATAGAGGTTGAGTATATTGCATTCCAATTCAATGATATGCTTGATATCCTTGACGCTGCCATGAAGAAAGAGAAGGAAGCGGGAGAGCGTCAGCTCGAAGCAGAAATCAAAGCGTTGGAAGCACAGATTAACCCGCACTTTCTTTATAATACCCTGGATACGATCAACTGGATGGCAATCGATAAGGAGGATTATGATATCAGTAATGCCATCAGCTCTCTCGCTCAAATCCTTCGATATGCAATTACGAACAGTAATGCCATGGTGGAGATTCGACAGGAGCTGGAGTGGTTGAAAAATTATGTATACTTACAGCAAATCAGATTGAAAAATACGTTCCGATATGAAGTGGATGCTGACCCGGAAATCCTGAATTGTAAAATACATAAACTTATTTTACAGCCCTTTATTGAAAATGCGATTATTCATGGCTTTGAAGGGCTGACCCGAGAGCATGTTTTATCAATAAGGCTGGAAGCCCAAGAGGATTCGATCTGTATCACAATTATTGATAATGGGAAAGGCATGGAGCCGGCATTGGTCGATCAGATTAACAATAAAGTGTTCCAAAGTATCGACAGAGGAAGCCATATAGGAATGGAAAACGTCGTCTCCAGAATGCATATGTATTATGGAAATGAAGCAAGTGTAAGGATCAGCAGTAGTTTAGGAGAAGAAACCGAAGTGACACTTATAATTCCGCGGAGGATGTAGACATGCGTATTGTGGTTGTTGAAGATGAAATTAGAATTCGGGAAGGCATCTGTAATTTGTTGGCGAAAATGTTCCCGCAGCATGAAGTTGCAGGTAGTGCTGCAAACGGGCAGGAAGGTCTGGAACTAATTTTAGATACAAGTCCTAATTTAGTGATTACAGATATCAAGATGCCAGTCATGGACGGGCTTACGATGCTTTCTATTCTGAATGAAAAAAAGATCAAATGCAAAGCCATCGTGTTAACTGCATATGCCGAATTCTCGTATGCCCAACAGGCAATCCGCTGGGGAGTAAGTGAATATCTGGTGAAACCATTGGTGGTCAATGATTTTGTACAAGCAATCAAAAATACGGAAATGCAGCTCAAGGAGATTCAAAAGCAAAATCCGGAAACACTTGAGAGATTCGATAATATATTGCTTGGAATTATTTTTGGCGGAATTGAAGTAGAGGAAGGTCTTGAGAATTTTGTAAAGAACAAGTATGGAATCGATCAAGATACCGGGTTCAGTGAAGTACAGATATACTTAGGCAAACAATATGATACAAAGCTTGAGGAAACAAAACGTAATCTGGAGGGCTTTTTATCAAAAAAGAAAAATTTAAGCTATACCTTTCTTGAAATCCCTAAGGATAAGCTGCTGCTGACGATATTGTATGGATATGAGGATCAGCAGGAAATTGAGAGATGGTTTCAAATCGGAGTGATCTCTCAATTTCGCGGAATGGGTATCACAAACAGTAATTACGGGTGGATCAATTCGGAAGGAATGAAGGAGTTAAGAGCAAGTTATTATAAGCTGCTGCAATATATGGATTGGAATATTACCTTCGGCAATCAAATTATGATCTCTTATCCAAAGATCATGAATGTTCAGACGGCGCTATGTATTTATCCGATTGATATTGAGAAGCGTCTTAAGGCAGCATTATGCTCCTATAATCGGAACAAGATCCATAAATGTCTGGAACAATTTACAGAGCAATTTGAAAACGGTAATATCTATGATCCTAAGAATATTAAAGAAAGTTATGTCAGGTTTATCTGGGCATTGATCAATGTTGCCAAGGAAATCAATATTTTAAATTATGATCAAATTGAACAAAAAATGATTCTTGAGAGAATCATGGGTTCTATGAATAAAGAAGAACTGAAGGATGTGCTGGAAGAGGTCTTTTTATGTATCAACAATGATCCGTATGAGGAAAAAGAGGAACTCAGCCTGAATGTGAAGAGAGCTGAAAATATGATTCTCGAATATTATAAAACCGGTATTACGCTGGAAGAGATAGCTGGGAAGCTTAATTTAACACCGGAATATCTTGGCAATCAGTTTCATCTGGAGAAAGGGGTAAAGTTCAGTACCTTTATTAAGGATTTCCGCATCATGAAGGCAAAAGAATTACTGATCGGCAGTAATTTGAAGGTCTGTGAGGTTGCGGAAAGAGTGGGCTATTCTGATGCCAAGTATTTTAGTAAGGTATTTCGTGAACATACCGGGCAGTTACCGGCTGAATATCGAAAAGCAAACAAATAACATTAGGATATTCCACCTTTCAAAGTTTTCTCGAGTTTTAATGCCGGATTTGATTTTATATAATGGGCTTACCAAATAAATAGAGGAGGTACCATATGAAAAAGGTTATATCAGTAGTAATTGCATTAACAATGTTAACAGTGCTTCTGACAGGATGTAGTTCAAAGAAGGACGATACCCCGTCAGTCAGTACAAATGAAACCAATTCCTCATCAACGGATACAAATCAGGATACCAAAGCAACGGATGCACCGGCTGATCAGGCAAACGGAGCTTCCGGCAAGGTTACGATCTGGTATTATTGGGAAACGGAAGGCCATCAGAAAGCATTAAATCAGTTGGTTCAGAATTTCAATGATTCTCAGAAGAATATTACAGTTGAAGCAAAATATGTTCCTTTTGCTGACTTTAAAAAGCAGTTATCCATCGGTGCGTCTGCAAATGAGCTTCCGGATCTGGTAATTCAGGACAACCCGGACACCGCAGCATATGCTTCCATGGGAATATTCGCAGATCTTACCGGTAAGTTCGATGTAAGTACATATTATCCCGGACCTGTGAACTCCTGTACCTTAGACGGAAAATTATACGGCGTTCCATTTGGCAGCAACGATTTATTACTCTATTATAACAAGGATATGCTGGCTGCCGCAGGCTGCGAAGTACCGAAAACCTGGGATGAATTACTGGATACTGCTAAGAAATGTACAAAGGATAACGTCTATGGCTTCGCACACAGCAGTGTACAGAATGAAGAAGGTACTTTTAACTTCTTAACATGGGTATGGTCGACAGGAGCAACAGCTTATGAGATGAATACCGAAGGCGGAATTAAAGCGTTGGCAATGGCTAAAAATCTGATTGATTCAGGTGCTATGCCGAAGGAAGCAATTAACTGGACCCAGGGCGATACTATGAATCAGTTTATTTCCGGAAATCTTGCCATGATGATCAACGGAACCTGGCAGGTTCCGACCATGCGTGAACAGGTACCGGATTTGAATTGGGGTGTAGCTCCGATCCCTATGGATAAGCAACAGGCATCCGGTCTTGGCGGTGAGAATTATTCCGTCATAGCAGGTGGAAATGAAGCTGCTGCAATTGAATTTCTGAAATTTGCTACTCAGAAGGATCAGTCCTTATTTATGATGAAAGCCATGGGATATATTTCTCCGGATTCAACAGTAGCAAAGGATCAGTTTGCAGGTGATGAGGTATATGAGGCATTTGTTGAAGAAATGCAGTATGCGAATGCGAGAGGACCTCTTGCTGAATGGCCTGAAATATCAAATGCAATTTCTTTAGCCTTCAATGAAGTTATGGCTGGTGCAAGTTCTCCGGAAGACGCTGCGGCTAAGGCACAGACAACGATTGACACAATTATAGGCAAGTAGTTTATTCAGATGGTATGGGAGGGGCAGGAAATACACGGTTAGTGCGATACCTGCTCCTTTCTTTACCTTAAATGGAGGAATGACATGAAAGGGATTAAAAAATACTTCAAATATGAAAATGTTGGTATTTTATTTGTATTACCTGCATTTATCTATATGATTGTTTTTGTGGGATATCCTATCATATACAATTTTGTTTTGAGCTTTCAGGATGTAACAGTAAAAACTTTACGAAGTCATGCGAAAGAATTTGTAGCTTTTGATAACTATATTCGACTCTTTAAACAGGATAATGTCTTAACGGCATCGATCTGGAACACTTTGTGCTTCACGGTGATCTGTATCATATTTCAGTTTCTTGTCGGGTTCGCATTGGCGTTATTCTTTAATAAGAATTTTAAATTATCAAAACCGGTGAGAGGACTTCTTCTCATGCCATGGATGATTCCTATGACAATCACCGGTCTGATTTTTAAATTTATGTTTAGTACGGATGTTGGTATCATTAACTTTTTTCTGCGGAGTACGGGAATCATACATCAGAATATTGATTGGCTCACGAACCCGGCGACGGCTATGCCGGCTGTTATCTTTGCAAATTTTTGGATCGGAATTCCCTTTAACTTGATTCTGATCGCGACAGGACTTACTACGATTTCAAAAGAATTATATGAGAGCGCTGCCATTGATGGAGCGAATAAGTTTCAGATATTTCGGAAAATTACATTACCATTACTGAAGCCTACATTGGAGTCTGTATTGATTTTAGGATTTATTTATACGTTTAAGGTATATGATCTGGTTTATGTAATGACCAGTGGAGGACCGGTAAATGCTACGCAGCTGTTATCTACCTATTCCTATAAATTGTCCTTCGTAATGTTCAAATATAGTGAGGGAGCGGCTGTAGCCAATATCCTGTTTGTAATTTTATTTATTGTAAGTTTAATCTATCTGAAATTCGTATATACAGAGGGGGAAGAGTAATGGATGCAGACTTAAAAATGACACGTGGTAAAAATGTTTTTTATTGCATCGTATCCATCTTATTACTATGTGTATTATTGTTCCCTCTTTACTGGATTTTTGTAACCTCGATCAAGACAGAAAAGGAAATATTCCAGATTCCTCCAACTTTCTGGCCCAAGGTATTGAATACAAAGTCATATCTTGCTCAAGTGCAAACCGGTGATTTTAATATGTTCCGTTCCTTTGGAAACAGTATGGTGATATCGGTAGGGGCTATGCTTATCTCGATTGTTTTGGCAGTACCGGCATCCTACGGAATTGCAAAGTATCATTTTAAGGGCAAAAAAGCAATCATTCTGGGCTTTTTGATTACACAGATGCTTCCTGTCTCTGTATTGCTTACACCTTTATTTATTACATTTCAGAAGATGCATTTATATAATACCTGGTGGTCCACGATGATTTCAGATGCTACCATCGGAATTCCCTTTTCCGTGTTGATTTTAAGAAATTTCTTTGCTTCGATTCCGAAGGAAATCGAAGAAGCATCCTATATCGATGGCTGCAATAAGTTTACAGGGTTTTTACGTATCTTGATCCCGATTGCAAAACCAGGAGTTATTGTCTGCGGAATATTCTCCTTCCTCTATGGCTGGGGTGACCTGGCTTATGGTATGACCTTCATTCTAGACCAGGAAAGAAGACCGATCACTGCCGGTATCTTTAATTTTCTGGGGCAGTACGGTACGAAATGGAGCTATCTGACGGCCTTTGCAGTAGTAACGATCATTCCGGTTGCGTTGATCTTTATCTTAATGCAGAAATATATCATAAGCGGTATGACCAGTGGTGCAGTTAAGGGCTAAAACCGGAGAAAGAGTGATTAATATGGATGCCAACTAAGGCTCAAGGAGGTAGTGTATGTTAACGAAAATTGATAATAAACTGATTTTTCATTATGATGCGGAAGAGCTATGGATTGAACCCTGGGGTAACAATGCACTTCGAATCAGAGCATCAAAAAATGCCGGTATGTCGGAGGAGAATTGGGCCTTGCTTGATGCTGTGCAGACAGAAGTCACCATAGAAATGAACGAGGACAGTGCTTCTATTCAAAATGGTAAAATAAAGGCTGTCATCACGAGATTTGGTAAATTAATGATCTATAACCAAAAGGGTGAGCTCCTTCTGGAGGAATACAACAGAAACCGCAGAGACGTACTGGACAGTAAATGCAGTGCGATTGAAGTGGAAGCCAGAGAGTTTAAGCCCATTGTTGGTGGTGATTATCATCTGACCTGGCGTCTTGAATCCTTATCCGGTGATGAGAAAATATATGGTATGGGCCAGTATCAACAGCCCTATCTGGATTTAAAGGGTATGGATCTGGAACTGGCGCACAGGAATTCTCAGGCAAGTGTGCCTTTTGCTTTATCCTCGAAAGGATATGGCATTTTGTGGAATAATCCGGGAGTGGGCAGGGCCGTATTCGGTAAAAATATTATGAGTTTTGAGGCCTATTCTACCGGACAGCTTGATTGCTGGATTGTGGCAGGAGATTCTCCGGCCGAAATGGAAGAGGCATATGCAAAAGCTACGGGAACGGTACCGATGATGCCGGAATATGGATTGGGTTTCTGGCAGTGTAAGCTCAGGTATCAGACCCAGGAGGAATTACTGGAAGTAGCCCGTGAGTATAAAAGACGCGGTATCCCGATAGATGTCATAGTCATAGATTTCTTCCACTGGCCGAAGCAGGGAGAATGGAAATTTGATCCCGTCTACTGGCCGGATCCAAAGGCTATGGTGGAGGAATTGAAGTCTTTAGGGATTGAGCTGATGGTGTCAATCTGGCCCACGGTGGATAAGACCTGCGAAAATTATGAGGAAATGCTGGAAAAAGGTTATTTGATTCGAACGGAACGTGGTTTTCGGGTAGGTCTTGATTTCCAGGGTGCCACCATACATTTTGATACTACTAATCCAAAGGCCAGGGAGTATGTATGGGAGAAAGTAAAGAAAAACTATTATGATTTGGGAATCAAGCTTTTCTGGTTGGATGAAGCGGAACCGGAATTTACCGTATATGATTTTGATAATTACAGATATCATGTAGGCAGTAATCTGCAAATTGGAAATTTATATCCCAAGAGGTATGCACAGACCTTTTATGAAGGAATGCAGAAGGAGGGTCAGGAAAACATCGTGAATCTGTTACGGTGTGCCTGGGCCGGAAGTCAGAAATATGGAGCTCTTGTATGGTCAGGGGATATTGCTTCCAGCTTCGAGAGCTTACGCAATCAATTAGCTGCAGGATTGAATATGGGAATTGCGGGTATTCCCTGGTGGACTACGGACATCGGTGGTTTTCACGGAGGAAATCCGGAGGAGGAAGGGTTCCGGGAATTATTCGTAAGATGGTTCCAATGGGCGGCTTTCTGCCCGGTTATGCGTCTTCACGGTGACAGAGAACCCAGACAGCCGCAGTTAGGAACCAGTGGGGGTGCGTCCTGCTGTTCCGGCGCAGCGAATGAGATATGGAGCTATGGCGAGAAGGTTTATGAGATTTGCGTAAAATACATTTCCATCAGAGAAGGACTGCGGGACTATACCAGAAGACTAATGGAAGAGGCGCATGAAAAGGGAACTCCTGTCATGAGAACTTTATTCTATGAATTTCCTGAGGATGAAAAATGCTGGGAAATTGCAGATGAGTATATGTATGGAGATCGGTATCTGGTTGCTCCTATTTTATATGCAGGCAGGAAAGAGCGGAGCGTCTATCTACCGTCGGGCTGTCAGTGGAAAGAGATTGAAAGTGAAAAAGTATTTCACGGAGGAGAAACAATCAATCTTAAGATATCCTTAGAATCAATGCCTGTATTCGAAAAGTACTAGATCAGGAAAGGATAGTTTAATGATAAAAAGTAACAGGAAAGAAATTGATTTAAATAAGACAAAAATAACAGACGAGTTTTGGTCTCCCCGGCAAAGTCTGATTACAGATGTGGTGATACCTTATCAGGAAAGTATCTTGGACGATAAGGCTCCCGGAGTAGAGAAAAGTCATGCTTTTGCTAATTTCAGAATTACCGCAGGCCTGGAACAGGGAGAGTTTTACGGAATGGTATTTCAGGATAGCGATGTCGCAAAATGGCTGGAAGCAGTCGCATATTCGTTAAGTATTAAGCCGGAGGCAGCTCTTGAACAAAGAGCGGATGAGATAATTGATATCATTGCAAAGGCCCAGCAGACGGATGGTTATCTGAATACCTATTTTACCATCAAGGAACCGGAGAAAAGATGGACTAATCTTCACGAATGCCATGAACTATATTGTGCAGGTCATATGATGGAAGCAGCGGCAGCATATTATGAAACTACAGGAAAAGCTACGCTTCTGGATGTCATGGAGCGGATGTCAGATCATATTGAAAACCGTTTTATTACGGAACAACGGGAAGGGATTCCCGGACATCAGGAAGTTGAGATCGGCTTAATGAAGCTGTATCACACTACCGGTAAGGATAAATTTTTGAAGCTTGCATTGCATTTCATCGACGAAAGGGGCAAGGATCCGGAATACTTTATCCGTGAAAATAGCAACAGGGGCTGGAAGCATGAAATCCTGGATCCTTACAATACAAAATATAATCAGAGCTTCGCACCGGTCAGGGATCAAAGCACAGCGGAAGGGCATAGTGTCAGGGCAGTTTATATGTATACGGCGATGGCTGACTTGGCGAAAGCAACAAAGGATGATGCTCTTTACGAAGCATGCCGGGCAATTTGGGACAATATCGTGAATAAAAAGCTATATATCACCGGTGGTATCGGCTCAAATGCAGAAGGAGAAGCATTTACCGTTGATTATGACCTACCCAATGATTCTGTCTACGCGGAAACCTGTGCCAGTATCGGCTTAGTTTTCTTTGCTAAGAAAATGCTAGAGATACAACCATCGAACAAGTACGCAGACATTATGGAACGTGCTCTTTATAACGGAGTGATCAGCGGAATGCAGCTGGATGGAAAACGTTTCTTCTATGTCAATCCTTTGGAGGTGAATCCCGGAATATCAGGTGAGTTATTTGGTTTTAAGCATGTTCTTCCGGAAAGACCCACCTGGTATCAATGTGCCTGCTGTCCTCCCAATGTGGCGAGGCTATTAACCTCTCTGGGAAAATATATTTGGTCGGAAGAGAAGGATATCCTCTATTCTCATTTACATATCGGGGGCAGGGTGGAGGGTACGTATGCGACGATTCAGGTGGAATCCAAAAGCCCTTGGGAAGGTTGGGTCGCATACAGGATCAATCCAAAAGAAAGAGGGAAAGAATTTACGCTTTCCATACGAATTCCATCCTATGCGAGGAATGCAGTATTTTATCTAAATGGTAACAGACTGGAAGAAAAACTGGATATCAGAGAGGGATATTGCTATATCAGCAGAGTATGGGAAGAACAGGATAAGCTGGAATTGTTTTACGATATGCCGGTACGAAGAATTCATACCAATACCTTCGTGAAAGAGAATATTGGTTGTGTCGCATTATTAAGAGGGCCAATTGTTTATTGCTTTGAAGAAAAAGACAATGGACCAAATATTCAGGAGCTTCATATTAAGAAAAATGAGAAGATAGAGGTCGGTAATTATGATCCGGAGCTTCTGGGTGGTATTGTAACTCTGAAAACTAAAGGCTTGAGAATTTATGCGAATCACGAATTGTATTTTGAAGGTGAATTCAATCAGCAGGAGGAGGAATTATCCGCAATACCTTATTACGCTTGGGGAAACCGTGGCTTAAATCAAATGCGTGTATGGATGCATGAATATTAATCATCCACATGCTACCCTGCAAATCAGGGCACCATTTTATACAAATGGTGTCCTTTTTTTTGCTCTGTTTCTCTTATATACTCTGATTATAAAGAAAGGAGCTGTTGTCTTCATGGAGAAATATTATCTGGCGATCGATATCGGAGCCTCCAGCGGCAGGCATATCTTAGGCCATTTGGAGAATGGAAAGCTGGAGCTTGAAGAAATCCATCGGTTCGAAAACGGGATCCAGGAGAAAGCCGGTGCATTCTGCTGGGATCTTCAGCAGATCTTTCGGGAAATAAAGCTCGGAATGATAAAGTGCAGAGAGAGAAATAAAATTCCATACAGTGTCGGAATAGATACCTGGGCTGTCGATTTCGTATTGCTGGATAACAATAATCATATTCTCGGCAATACAGTCGCTTATCGGGACAATCGTACCCGTGGAATGGAGGAAAAGGTATATGCCATCCTTCCCGAGGAGGAGCTGTATGCACGGACAGGAATACAAAAGCAGCTATTCAATACGATCTATCAGTTGATGGCTGTGAAGGAACGACAGCCTGGGGAACTGGAAGCAGCGGAAAGCTTCCTGATGGTACCGGACTATTTTCATTATCTGTTAAGCGGAATAAAACGCTGTGAATACACCAATGCGACAACAACACAATTAGTTAGCCCTGTAACGAAGGATTGGGATACCGAGTTAATCAACCTGCTCGGTTATCCGATCAGGATATTTCCTAAGCTCGAATGCCCCGGCTCTGTCCTGGGTAATCTGACGAAAGAACTTCGGGAGGAGGTGGGCTACGACTGCCTGGTGGTCCTGCCTGCGACGCATGATACTGGCTCAGCCGTCATGGCGATTCCTTCCCGGGAGGAAAAGCCTTTGTACATCAGCTCCGGAACCTGGTCGTTGATGGGGACGGAACTCAGCGCGGCTGATTGCTCTGCTGACAGCAGGAAGCGGAACTTCACTAATGAAGGGGGATATGACTACCGGTTTCGTTATCTGAAGAACATCATGGGTTTATGGATGATTCAATCCGTGAAGCGTGAGATCGGTGGAAATTACAGCTATGCGGAAATCTGTGATATGGCCGCACAGAAGAAGATCACTTCCCTCGTGGACTGTAATGATCAACGCTTTCTGGCCCCTGCGAATATGACCAGGGAAGTACAGATGGCATGTCGGGAAAGCAATCAGCAGGTACCGGAGGATCTCGGAGAGGTAGCAGCTGTCATCTATCATAGCCTTGCAGGGTGTTATAAGAGCACTGTCCTTGAGCTGGAAGAGGCAACGAAGCAGACCTTCGATTGTATTCATGTGGTCGGTGGAGGCGCCAATGCAGAATATTTAAATCTGCTGACTGCTGAGGCCACCGGAAAAACAGTCTGCGCCGGACCCTCAGAAGCGACAGCGATTGGAAATCTACTGGCACAGCTCATATCGGCGGGAGAAGTAGAGGACTTAAAGGCAGCAAGAGCCTGCGTAAGGGATTCAATCAGTCTAAAAAAATACGGAGGCAGACAAAAAAATTAATCATCAGCTGATAAATCTAAAGAAATGCTGAAGTATACAGCAATAGCGGATAGCAATCATGAATAGCAAAAACAACTGCAACGACTGATATATCAAAAAAAGGAACATGAAAATATAAAATGGTGAAAGGAAAATGACAAGGAAAGATGATCATGATCGGAGGTTCTCTATGACAACGAAGGAAAGATATGATTCTGCAAAAGAAATTTATGCTAAAATAGGAGTGGATACAGGTGCCGCAATGAAAATGCTGAGTACAATCCCGATTGCGATGCATTGCTGGCAGGGAGATGATGTCACCGGTTTTGAACATGCAGGTGCCTTATCAGGGGGAATTCAGGCCACCGGAAATTATCCAGGGAAAGCAAGAACTCCTGAGGAATTAATGGCGGACATCGATAAAGCGCTCAGCCTCATACCGGGTAAACATAAGCTTAATCTTCATGCGAGCTACGCCATCCCGGTGGAGGGAGAGGAGCCGGTAGACAGGGATCAATTACAGCCGAAGCATTTTAGGAAATGGGTAGAATTTGCTAGGGAAAGAGGTCTGGGAATTGATTTCAACCCGACCTATTTTTCTCATCCGAAGGCAGCGAATGCTACCTTATCCAGTGAAGAGGAAGAGATCCGGAAATTCTGGATCGAACACGGGAAATGCTGCCTGAAAATTTCTGAATACTTTGCACAGGAGCTGGGGATGCCCTGCTGCATGAATATTTGGATTCCTGATGGTTTTAAAGATATTCCCGCTGATCGTACCTCACCCAGAGCAAGGCTCAAGGATTCCCTGGATCAGATCCTGTCGATCCCTTATGATAAAAGCAAGGTGTTAGTGGCCGTGGAATCCAAGGTCTTCGGGATCGGTCTGGAAAGCTATACGGTGGGATCCCATGAATTCTATATGAATTATGCTGCGAAGAATAATCTGCTGTGCTTATTGGATAACGGTCATTATCATCCGACAGAAGCGGTATCGGATAAGATCAGCTCCATGCTGCTGTTCTCCGATCGTCTGGCGCTTCATGTAACCAGATCCGTGCGCTGGGACAGCGATCATGTGGTATTATTGGATGATGAGACGAAGGAGATCGCTAAGGAAATCATCCGTAACGGAGCCGACCGGGTACTGCTGGCATTGGATTTCTTTGATGCCAGCATTAACCGAATTGCTGCCTGGGTGATCGGCATGCGCAATATGCAGAAAGCACTGCTCAATGCACTTTTACAGCCTGTCGAGCTTCTTGCCGGACTACAGAAGGAGAGAGAGCTGACAAAACTGTTAATGCTGCAGGAAGAATTGAAATTATACCCGCTGGGTGATGTATGGAATTACTTCTGCGAGCTGAATCAGGTTCCGCAGCAGGAGACCTGGTATCAAGAGGTCATGGAATACGAGAAACAGGTGCTGTTAAAGCGCTGCTGATTTATCATAGAAGGGTCGATACGTGTTGAGAAAGCGAGGATATGAAATGAAGGTACTGGAAGCTGAATTTGTGAAAGGGTTCATCCGCATGGCAAACGACGGATGGGAGAGGGGCTGGCATGAGAGAAACGGAGGTAACCTAAGCTATCGTATCAAAACGGAGGAGATCGCAGCTGTAGCGGAAGAGCTGTCTTATCCTTCTGAGTGGAAGCCTATAGGAACTGCTGTGAAAAGTTTAGCCGGGGAGTTCTTTCTGGTCACCGGCAGCGGTAAATACTTTCGTAATGTAATATTACAGCCGGAGGATTCTCTGGCGATCATTGAGATTGACTCGACCGGTGAGAACTACAGAGTATGTTGGGGGTTAATAAACGGCGGGCGACCGACCAGTGAGCTGCCTTCCCATCTGATGAATCATGAGGTGAAATTAGCTGCCTCCGGTGGAAAGCACAGAGTAATTTATCATGCCCATCCGACGAATGTGATCGCGCTGACCTTCGTACTGCCGCTTCGGGACGAGATCTTTACACGGGAATTGTGGGAGATGGCAACAGAATGTCCGGTTGTATTTCCGGGAGGCATTGGTGTTGTACCCTGGATGGTTCCGGGTGGACGGGAAATCGCAGTGGCAACCAGTGAATTAATGAAGCAATATGATGTGGCGGTATGGGCGCATCATGGTCTGTTCTGTTCGGGAGAGGATTTTGATCTGACCTTCGGCCTGATGCATACCGTTGAAAAATCGGCGGAAATTCTGGTAAAGGTACTTTCCATCCGCCCGGATAAGCTTCAGACAATCACCGCTTCGAATTTTAGGGAGCTTGCAAAGGAGTTCAAGGTGGAGCTTCCGGAGAAATTCCTTTATTAATGGAACCATGCTTCGAGCAAAATAAAATATCTTGGTAGGATTGCTTCAATAAATGAGATCCGGTGACGGATCGGAATAAAGTAAGGAGAATTAAGAATGAGGATTACTTCATGCAAGACAAATCACCTGGTGAATCCTTTAGGCTATGGAATGGAGCATGCAACAATTTCCTGGATCACTGAGGATACCGTATCAAAAAGGCAGATTGCTGCTCAGATCCTTGTTGCGAAGGATGAGAAGCTGAGTGAGATTCTTTATGACAGCGGAAGGATATCAGGCCCCTCGAATCTGGCCTTTGACTTACCGGTAGAATTAACCTCATATACCAGATACTTCTGGACCGTAAGGGTATGGGGAGATGCCGGGGATGAGGCTGTTTCTGCGGTCAATTGGTTTGAGACGGGCAAAAGAGAAGCCGGCTGGCAGGCAAACTGGATCACACCGGTTTGGGAGGATAAAAACCTTCATCCTTATCTGAGGAAGGTCTTTGCCGTGATCGGAAAAGTGAAATCCGCAAGAGCTTATGTGACCGGTATGGGACTATATGAGCTGGAACTTAACGGCAAAAAGGTTGGAGAAGAGCGGATGACGCCTTACTGTAATACCTATGATCAATGGGTTCAGTATCAAACCTATGATGTTACCGGGGAAATAAAAGAAGGAAATAATGTAGTCGGAGCGATGCTGGCAAATGGTTGGGCGAAGGGCCGCTTCGGTACCTTCGGGCCGTTAAATCAACCCTATTGTCATGACTTTGCGCTGCTCTGTGAGCTCAGGCTTACAATGGAGGACGGTAGTGTAAAGGTCATTGCTACAGATACGGATTGGAGCTGTGCACCTTCACCGATTATCGAGGATACAATCTATGACGGTGAAATTTATGACTCCACGAAAGAACTCTCCGGGTGGTCAACACCTGAATATGACGCTTCTGACTGGGACAAGGTTACTACCTATGATGCAAAGGTACTTGGCCGGGTAACGGATCGGCTTTCTGTCCCGGTGCTGGTCAAGGAGACGATAAAGCCTGCAGAGCTAATCCATACTCCGGCAGGAGAATGGGTACTGGATATGGGCCAGAATATGGTAGGTTGGTTACGGATCCGAATCCATGAGAAAAAGGGGACCAAGATTACAATCACCCATGGAGAGATCCTGCAGGATGATAATTTCTATCGGGATAATCTTCGAACTGCAAAGGCGGAATATGTTTATCTCTGCGATGGGAAAGATCGAGAGATTGAACCCCACACGACCTTCTATGGCTTCCGTTATGCGAAGCTGGAGGGTTTTACCGAACCGATCAATCCGGAGGATTTCACAGGCTGTATTGTGTATTCCGATCTTGAGACGACAGGTCAGATCGAGACCTCCGATCCTTTGGTGAACCGGCTCTTCTTAAATGCACTGTGGGGACAGAAGAGCAATTTCCTGGATGTCCCGACAGACTGCCCGCAGCGGGATGAACGAATGGGTTGGACCGGAGATACGGAGGTTTTTGCCGGAACAGCCTCCTTCAATATGGATACCTACGCTTTCTATACAAAATTTATGAAGGATTTATACGAAGAACAGAAGCTGGTAGATGGTATGGTAGCAAGTACGATACCGACCTTCAATCAGAACCGCAGCTCCGAAGCCAGCTTCATCGGTGGTGGAGCCTGTGCCTGGAGCGATTGCGCTACTGTTGTTCCCTGGGAGGTATATCTTCATTTCGGGGATAAGACAATTCTGGAGCGACAGTATGTCAGTATGAAGGACTGGGTTGAATGGATCCGCAGAAGAGATATCCAGGAAGGTGATCGTAAGCTCTGGCTGGAGGGCTTCCAATTCGGCGACTGGCTCGCACTTGACGGGCCGGTACCCGGAGGTGTATTCGGCGGAACCGATAACGGGCTTCTAGCCTCCGCCTATTATCGCCTTTCCACGAATATCTTAGCGAAGGCTGCGAAAGTCCTGGGCTTTGAAGAGGATGCGCGGTTCTATGGAGAATTATCCGATCAGATCAAGAAGGCAATCCAGGATGAATTCTTCTCCAAGAACGGACGCTCTACGGTAGCTACACAGACCGCGCATGTTGTTGCTTTACAATTTGACCTGGTAGAGCCGGAAGTGAAGGACAGAGTGGTTCAGGATTTAAAGGCTCTGTTAAGAAAGAATAATATGCACTTAAAGACCGGATTTATCGGAACCCCGTATCTTTGTCGTTCCCTCTCCGATCATGGTGCTTCGGACAGTGCTTATCAACTTTTCTTTCAGGAGGATTACCCGAGCTGGTTGTATGAGGTTCTGATGGGGGCGACTACGATCTGGGAACGCTGGAATTCTGTTCTCCCGGACGGAAGAATCTCGGGAACCGATATGAATTCCTTGAACCATTATGCCTATGGATCCATCGTAGAGTGGATGTATCGTAATATGTGCGGTATCAATCCGATGGAAGAAGCACCGGGCTTTAAGAAATTTATCCTGAAGCCGGAAGTCTATGGTAAGCTGTATCATGCGACTGCTTGGTTTAAATCCTCCATGGGTGTGATCATAAGCGGATGGAAGAGGGAAGCGGATGGCACACTGACGATAAACGCCGTCGTACCCTTTGATACGGAGGCAACCTTATATCTGCCGGACTGTGATGTAAGCTCCATTGGTGATGGGAAAGGCTTCTCTGCAATACAGGATGGCAGCAGAGTTAAACTTTGTCTGGAAGCAGGCACATATGAGTTCAATTATATGCCGACCAGGAGCTATGAGCTGGAATACAGTCTGGATACCCCGATCAATGAACTCCTTTCGGTTCCTGCTGTAAAAGAGGTTTTGTCCGAGCTGGCTCCCGGATTGACCGCATTCTCTGAGGGAATCATGGGAGAAGGACTGTCAGTCAGTATCAACGATATCCTAAAAGAAAAGGATGGATTTATGCTTCAGAAGCTGGGGCAGGTTAACCTGGCTGGGTTAAACGAAAAATTGAAGTCAGTTCCGGTGAAGATCAGAAGAAAATAAAGACAGAACAATAGACTTATAAATCTTGATCAGTTTCAGGTAAGAGGCTGTTGCAAAGATGTCCGTCGACCTGCGTGTGAGGGGTGTCTGTTATTCAGATCTATAGTGATAGTGTACTTTTTTGCAACAGCCCAATCATTAAATGATGATTCTTTTTACTGTTTCCCCCTCCACAAAGACCGGGCTCACAGCAACTCGTATGATCTCTCTGGCCCTGCCGTTCACTCGGTCGATCAATCGTCGCGCAGCGAAAAGACCTCTGCTTTCGTCCAGCAGATCCACATAGGTAAGCCGCTTTTGATTCTTGTTCAGAGTATTCGGAGGGTCAATCCCTATGACGGAGCAATCCTCGGGAACCTGTAATCCGTTTTTCTCCAGCTGCTCCAGTAACAGCGCGGAGGTTGCCTGATTATCTGCTACAAATGCGGTGGGAAGCTCCTTCTCTCTTCGGAAATATTCCTCCAATTCTTTCTCAACATTGAGGAAGGCCTGATCACCGACTGTCACGATTTCCAGACGGATTCCCTTATTCTTATAATCCTCTTTGAATTTTTCTGCACATTCCTCCCGTTTTCTGATATTATAATATTCGCCCTTCCCCGATGAGAGATAGACAATATGTTTATGTCCCGCATGCATACAATATCGCAATGCGATCTGAACGGCCTCCTCATTATCTGCACGGACCTGGTCGTACTTTATGGTATGAAAGTCGCTGTCATACAGAATGACAGGCATGGTAAAGGAATTCAGTGCGGATAAACCAAGAGCGTCAGGCATAGCCGTATAGGCAGAGGCTAAAAGAAAAACCCCGGCTACCTTTTCACGATTACAAATTCTCGCTCCCTCCAGCAGACCTTCCGCACTATCCGGAAGATGAAGGAGTTCTAAATCAAACTGGCTTTCATGTAGGGCTTCCTTTATTCCGGAGAGCATCCGCTGGTAAAAGCCGTCGCCCACCTTTCGACTGAGCTGAGGCGGGAGTGAAAACAGTAAGACTTTTATTACCCTATGTTCATAGACGGTATAGCCTTCCCTGAGCATTTCCTCTTTGCAGGCTATAATTTTTGCTCTTGTCTCTTCGCTGATTCCGGGTTTATGATTAAGCGCCAAGGATACGGTAGTCTTTGATATGCCCAATCTGTCTGCGATATCTGTTATTTTTATTCTCAATCGGTATCCTCCTTTGGTACAAGTATTCTTATTTTATTTTCAATGTGTATTATCATAATTTATTTTACAAAAAGAATGCAATCATGATTCTATCTAAAAAGTTTTTCCTTTTCTATACGAATTGTACAAATCGGACTAAACTTGTTTAGGTTGATTGAAGAATTTACAACCTCCTGTTATGATGCAATCAACAAACCAAACAAAGCATCCTATGATAAAAGGAGGAAGTTTCAATGATAAACGAAATCAAACTAATCCCTGTGACTGCAGCATCCCACCCGTTTGCAACGGCAGTGGGAAAATATCATTTTACAGAGCGAGGATATGTGGAAGAGGAGTATTTTATGGCTGGTACAGCCAATGTCTACTCCGAAGACGACTCTGCTTCAATCAGAATAGACTATGCCGATCTGCCATATTGCAACCGCTTTTTAGTCCGTAAGCCTAAGGACATCACAAAGTTCAGCGGTAATGTCCTGAT
This sequence comes from Bacillota bacterium, assembly GCA_023414985.1. Lineage (GTDB taxonomy): Bacteria > Bacillota > Clostridia > Lachnospirales > Lachnospiraceae > Mobilitalea. Next base: position 33,623 of record JAEZLY010000221.1, read on the forward strand.
CGAGATCCTTAACCCGACCGCAGCGATGGACCTGGACCGTATGTGGGTGATTGCCGGTAAGCACTTTATGAGGAGGGGCGATATCTATATCGGAATTACCAGCAAGCCTGATGTACTCGATGCCTTAATGAAATTCGATTGGGAGAGATATTCCGTAATAAATTGGGGCTTTCCTTTTGAAAGACAAGCACATGAGGAACCGAAGACTCCCGGTCTCCCTGCGATGAAAGCGGATTGTGAGACAGGACTGTTCTGGGATATGTTGACAGATCTGTGTCTTCTGATCAAGTCAGAGGATGATAAAAATCCGGTCAGGGAATACAGACCGGAAAGGGTACTGCTGACGGGATGGTCTCAATCGGCCGGATATCTGTGTACTTACGTCAACAAATTAGCCTTTGACGCATCCTATACGAAGGGGCAGCAGCTTTTTGACGGATATTTTGCAGCGGGAGGCGTGCATTTTCTAACTATTCCGTTGAATCAGGAAGGCTTTTATCACCCTGAGGCGAAGTACTCTGCTAAAATCAACTATATGCCGGTTCCTTTCGTGGCCGTACAGACGGAAACTGAGAATGCACTTCTTGGCGGCTATGAAGCACGGCAGGATAACAGTAATTCGGAAACTCTCAAATACAGAATCTATGAAATTCCTGGACCTACCCATGACACTACCGGTTCCCTTCTGGATTATTACAGGGGTGACACTGATGTCGCCCGGATTCAGATGACACCCAGATACATGGGGGAAAATGAATATCCGAATGATTTTCCTTATGAATTCCCCTTCCATGCGGCATATGAGCATTTCTTCCGTTGGGTAAAGGATGGGATTGCACCTCCCTGCTTTGAGCGGATCGAGGTGGACGCAGAACAGAATAATATTGTGGATCAGGATGGAAATGCAATCGGAGGGATACGTACTCCCTTCCTTGATTATCCGACCTGCCACTATATTCCATATAGTGACTTGAACAGAGAAAAGTTCGGACTATTCGGGCAGTCTGTTCCGTTTTCACCGAAACAACTAAAAGCAAGATACGGTTCCCTGGCACAATATAAGGAACTAATTTTGCAATCCACAGAAGCTGCTATACTGGAAGGCAGATTACTGGAGGATGACAAGGAGGAAATCATAAAGGTCGTTTTAGAATTTGCATCGAAAAGAGGGCTAATCTAGAGATCAGTATGGGTATCATAACAGGGACCGGAGCAGCGATAACAAGGAAGCAATTCCTTGGTCAAACGCTGCTCCGGTCCCTGATTTTTGCTAATATTCTATTCCGACCAGGATTTACTAAGAATTGATTAGTCCGTTTTTTGTTATAGTTAGGTCGGTATAATGATAGAAGCAAAATCCGGGATTTGATATACTGAATGAGCATTAAAGTATATCGAAAGGTTGACAGAATGGATAGAATACTAGTGCATACAGAAAAAGAAAAGGGACTGATCCAGCCGGAGCTTCACGGGCAATTCATAGAATTCCTTGGGGCCTGCATCTATGACGGGATATGGGTTGGTGAGCATTCGGAGATACCAAATTATGATGGTTTGCGAAAGGATGTCGTAGATGGTTTGAGAGAGCTTGCACCACCGATCATACGATGGCCCGGTGGCTGTTATGCGGATACCTACCATTGGCGATCCGGTATCGGCAGGAAAGAGGAGCGTCCCATAACCTATAATGAGAATTTCGGAACCTTTGAAATAGATACCAATCAGTTCGGTACTCACGAATTTATGAAGCTCTGTCGGCTGGTAGGCGCTAAGCCCTGGCTGAATATCAATCTGCTGAGCGGTTCCGCGGCTGAGATGAGAGACTGGATGGAGTATTGTAACCGGAAGGAAACTACCACCCTTGCAAAGGAACGGGAAGAGAATGGTTCGAAGGAGCCCTTTGAGGTAGAATATTGGGGCATCGGAAATGAGGTCTGGGCAGGCGGCGGTACGATGACCGCTGAGACCTATGCCACAGAATACCGGAAGTATGCTTCTGCATTTCCGAGCTTTGCCACTGCGGAGACGATGTTTCAGGGACCTGCCTTCCTTAAGAGGATTGCCAGCGGACCGGATGGAAATAAGCCGATGGAGCGGGTGGCATGGACCAAAGATTTCTTTGGTGCGCTTGCGAAATATCGTCAACCGGTGGTTGATGGTTATGACTTACACTTTTACAATTGGAATAGGAAGAATACGGAGAATAGGGAAACCGAATTCGATGAAACCCAGTGGTACGAGGTGATCCACAGCTGCTTCGAGCTGGAAGAGGTAATTCGGGAACAGTACGAGCTGATCCGGGAAGGGCTGAAGGGATACCCTGAAGCGGAAGGCTTTTTCAGGGGAGCAGAACCACACTGTGACCTGATTGTCGGCGAGTGGGGTAACTGGCATGCGTCGGCCTTCACAAACCGGCCGGCACTTAATCAGCAATGTACAATGAGGGATGCGATCACCACAGCACTGACGCTGGATATCTTCCACCACAATTGCAAGCTTGTAAGCATGGCCTGCGTGGCACAGACAGTCAATGTACTGAATTCGCTGTTTTTGACCGAGGGAGCCAAATGCTTAAGAACACCGAATTATGACGTGTTCCTGATGTATAAGGTACACCGCGGCAGCAGCGCGGTAGAGATTGAGCAGCTGCAGAGCGGTGATCAAAAAGAGGTATATGCCTTCGCATCTGTTAAGGATGAGATCATCTCAGTAAATCTGATCAATATAAATAATAAGCAGCAAAAGAAGTTAGGACTGGATTTCGGAACAGAGGCGGAATTTTTGGAGGCTGAGGTTCTGAAAGGAGATGAACCAAATGCCTATAACACATTCGAACAGCCGGAGCGGGTTCGTAAGAAAAAAGCCAAGGCTCCCGAACGAGACGGAAGTGCCTATATACTGAGCCTGCCTGCTGCATCGGTAAGCGTTTACCGATTTCTTAGGAAAGCAGAACAGACGAGTTTAGCAAGGAGGAAGGATCATGAATAGTAAGGTAAAAAAACTGAAAAGGTACCTACCCTTGTATCTGATGTTTTTACCCGGAGCAATATACTTACTGATTAATAATTACGTTCCGATGCAGGGATTAGTCGTTGCATTTAAGCAATACAATGTCCGAAAAGGAATCTGGGGAAGCGCCTGGGTAGGGCTGAAGAATTTTAAATTCCTTTTTGCTACCCCCGATGCCTTTGTCATCACAAGAAATACAATTCTATATAATGCGGTGTTTATCGTAATTAATATGGTATTGGGAATTCTCTTTGCTATCTTTATCAGTGATGCGATCAATAAGAAACTAAAGAAGGTTTACCAGAGTGCAATTCTTTTTCCGTTCCTGATGTCAGCCGTTATTTTGAGTTATATCGTATATGCCTTCTTCAGTCAGAGCACAGGTATTGTGAATAATTCCATTATGCCGGCACTGGGACTGGATCCGGTCAACTGGTATTCGAAGGCAGGCTATTGGCCCTTTATCCTGACATTTGCCAATACCTGGAAGGGAGTCGGCTACGGATGTCTGATTTATATATCAGGGATTAACGGCATCGACCCTTCCTACTATGAAGCGGCGCAGCTGGACGGTGCCACCAAATGGCAGCAGATCAAAGGGATTACCTTACCTTCCTTGGTCCCCATCATCATTACCCTGACGATCATGAGTATCGGACGAATCTTTTATTCAGACTTCGGATTGTTCTATCAGGTGCCTCGTAACTCAGGTATGATCTATGCTACCACAAATGTAATTGATACTTATGTTTACCGCGGCTTAATGGAGCAGTCCAATGTAGGTATGTCGGCGGCAGCAGGCTTCTATCAGTCCGTTGTAGGTTTTATACTGGTACTTACGGTCAATCTTATCGTTCGGAAAACAAGTAAGGAGAATGCATTGTTCTAAAACAGTGCAGGTATGGAGGTCCCTATGAGAGAAAAACCTTTTTCAAAATTTCAGATTTTAGCGAATGCAACAATGATTTTTTGGACATTATTGGTAGTCCTTCCGTTTTTATTACTGTTTATGTCATCCATTACCGATGAAAATACACTGGTAGCCAACGGTTATTCCTTTTTCCCGGCAAAGTTTGCGTTAACAGCTTATCTATATATCATCAGGTCCGGGGATAAGATTATTAAGGCTTATGGTGTGAGTATGCTGGTGACTGTCGTAGGAACAGCACTGAATGTATTACTGTCAGCGCTGATGGCATATCCGCTTTCGGTAAAGAACCTTCCGGGTAGGAAATTCATGAACTTCTTTGTGTTTTTCACCATGTTGTTCAATGGTGGTATCGTACCATCCTATCTGATGTGGACGGGTACCTTTCACATCAAGGATACCCTGATGGCACAGCTGTTACCAAACCTTTTGTTAAGTGCCTGGAATGTCATGATGATCCGAACCTATTTCACGACAAGTATTCCGGACAGCCTCTACGAAGCGGCTGAGATCGACGGAGCTCCCCAGACCAGGATTTTCGCAAGCATCGTAATTCCGCTTGGAAAGCCGATTCTGGTAACCATGGGAACCTTTGCAGGTTTGGCTTATTGGAATGATTGGACGAACGGTCTTTACTTTATCGTGAAAAACAAGGATCTTTACAACGTACAGAATCTACTGAACCAGATGGTCAGCAATATCCAGTATCTGGCTACCAGTCAGAATTCAAACGTATCGGCCGCGGCAGGGAGCATTCCTTCTACAGCGATACAAATGGCGATTGCCTTTGTGGCTATTTTGCCGATTATGTTAATCTTCCCGTTATTCCAGAAATACTATTCCAAGGGACTTACTTTGGGCGGAGTAAAGGGCTAAGCAATGTATGGAGATGCAATCGTTGCATTTCACATAAATCATTAAGGAGGATGTATTATGAAAAAAAGAATTACGGCAATATTGGTTATTTTAGTTTTATTGGTAACCATGACTGCGGGCTGTAGCAAAAAGGCAGAGAACAGCAGTAATACCGGTAACGGCTCAACGGATACAGCCGCGACGGCAGCACCTACTGCAGAGGATAGCAGTAAGACGGAGGATTCCTCAGTCACAAAGACTGCTGTCGGCGAGTATACAGAAGAAAACCCTTATCATCTTGTATTTTCCTATGTGGAATTCTATGAGCAGGATGATGCTGCACGTACCGCTGTGCAGGATGCAATCAATAAATACACAATTCCGAAATATCATATTGACGTAGAATTGCTTCCGTTACAGTTTGCAGATTATCAGAGTACAATTCAGCTGATGCTATCCGGTGGTGATCCGCTTGATGTTATGCCGATCTACTTCCCTTATGCCTCAAGCTGGAATGCAATGGGCGGTATCTACGATATGTCCAAGCTGATGAATACGGACGACGGAAAGAAGATCATTGATGCTCTTGGGGAAGACAATGCTTATGTTGGAACCATGAACGGCATTCTCTACGGTTTCCCCGCTAATAAAGAATCTGTCGAGCTCGGCGGACTCTTTATGAGAAAAGATGTCTGTGATGAATTGGGCATTACACAGCAGTATGGATTACAGGACAACAAGGATGAATATGACGGAACCTTCTATGATTGGTCCGTAGCAGCAGAGATTTTTGCAAAAGTCAAAGAAGCAAAGCCTGATATGGTACCTTTATATTTGAGCAATTCAGATCAGCTGAACCGTTTTGCATTCTTTGATACTCTGGTAGACGGCTTTGGCGCACTGGATTGGGAAGCAGATCATAATTCCACTAAGGTTGTTAATATGTATGAGACAGAAACCTATAAGAAAGTGGCTACCATGCTTGGTGATTGGTATGATAAGGGATATATCTTCAAGGATGCAGCTACCGATACCCAGGGTTCCGCAACTATGATGAGAGCGGGTAATACCTTCAGCTATGCTACCGCGATTAAGCCCGGATTCTTAGCAGAAGCAGAATCAGCCAACGGCTGTGACGGTTATGTTATGTATTTTGGACCTCACAAAGAGGGCGGCCTCTCCACTACAAATGTAAGCTTCTTCAACACGGGTATCGCCTCCAACAGCCAGGATCCTGAGATGGCCTTCAAATTCGTGGCAGCGATGTATTCCGATTCTGAGTTAATGAACTTATGGCAGTACGGTATCAAGGATGTGAACTATAAGGTACTGGATGACGGAACAGCTTATTTCGTAGACGGTGAGGATGGTTCCAATTACAAGTATCATCAGAATACCGGTTGGTTTATGGGTAATCAGTTCATCACCTATGTATGGAATGATGGTACCAAGACTCCTGATTACTGGGAGAAGCTGAAGCATCACAATGACTGGGCGCAGTATTCCCCTGCCTTCGGTTTCATGTGGGACAGCACCAATTATTCTACTGAGATTACAGCTTTGAATAATGCTCTGAATACCTATCGTGCAGCACTGGATACCGGCAGTGTCGGTTCCGCTAATGTGGACTCCACAATACTGCAGCTGAATGATGCACTCAAGGCAGCAGGACTTCAGGATGTCATGGATGCAAAGCAGAAGCAGCTTGATGAGTGGCTGGCTACAAAGAAATAAAGATTTTAGATTTTTATATTCTATAAATTTTTGGAAGAGGCTGTTTTATATTTTGAAACAGCCTCTTTGTGCGTGATAAAACCTATTCTTGAAGGTATGAAACCGTATGGCAGGGAGGTTCTGCTCCATGCACCTGCACCGATAGATATCAAAGAATAAATGAAGATTTAGTTGAAGTTTTATATAAATAATTTATAATAGAATTAAGATGTCTATTGGACACAGTAGGACTTTGCGACAAATAAGAAATGGTAAAATAACAAGAATGGGATGTGGTTAGTTGAAAGCTGGGATTAAGCAGATCAGCGATATTACGGGGTATTCTCCCGCGACAGTTTCGAATGCACTGAATTACAAAAAAGGAGTCAATCAAAAAACCTCAGAGGAAATCTTCCGTGTGGCTCGGGAGATCGGATATATTGATAACAATATGATTTCCAAGATAAAACTGGTCATTTATAAAAAGAATGGGATGATTATTGATGATACACCGTTTTTCAGCTTTCTGATCAGCGGGATCGAGCAGGAATGCAGGGAATTCGGATATGAATTGGTGATCGGAAATCTGGATTCCAGACTTCCTGATTATCAGGAAAAGGCACGTCAGATGATCAACGAACCGGGTGCAGCCATCATACTCCTGGGAACGGAGCTGTCTCCTGAGGAATTGAAGCTTTATAAGAATTCCCAATGTCCGCTTTTACTGCTGGATTATTGGAGCTTTGACATGGATATTAACGGAGTGATGATTAATAATGCCGATTCGGTAAGAAAAGCAGTGAATTATCTTTTCGCGAACGGACATACCGCCATTGGTTATCTGAAAGGAAAGTTCCGTATTCTTGGCTTTGAGCAGAGACAATCCGGCTATCATTCAGCGCTCCGTGAAAACGGACTTCAATACAAGCCGGAGTACGCGGTCGAGCTTAGCACCACGATGAATGACGCATATAAGGATATGCTGTCTTATCTGGAAACGAAACCTTCCCTTCCGACTGCTTTTTTTGCGGATAATGATATGATTGCTTTGGGAGCCATGAAGGCATTGCAGGAAAAGAATTACCGGATTCCCGACGATATTTCGATTATCGGTTTTGACGATCTGCCCTTCTGTGAGATCTCCTCTCCAAGGCTGACAAGCCTTCGTGTGCCAAAGCAGGAGATGGGTCGCCTTGCGGTCAGAAAAATAATTGATATGGTAAAGCGGGAGGATACCATTCTGACTAAGATTCAAGTCTGCACCGAATTTATCGAGCGGGATAGTGTGAAAAAGCTGAACGTATCAATTGAAAACGATTGATTGGTTTGCTGCTAAGCATCCATTCACCATTAAGGAAAGGATTTCAGGGATCGATGCTGTTGTCCTTTCCTTATCTTTTTTAAGTGTTACTTTAAAGTCTCCACTTTTAAATCACTGTGACAGTATGGATAAAAGTCTGAATCGTGATAATTATAGTCCGTAAATTAATAGATGGGTAAGCGCTGTTTGTGTTATACTATTTATGGCAGGACATGAAAAGAAAGACATCGAAGCGGGTGAATGACAGAATGTATCGTATAACAGGGAAAGATTATAGCGAAAGGGAGGATTATCTTATTAAAAATTATAATTTTTCCAATATTATAAAATGGATCGAAATAATCCTTACCGTGATGGTTCTGCTGAATTTTTCCGTATCCTTTTATGCAATCAACCAGATGACCAGCAGCTCTACAAGAGCTGTAACCGGCCGGTTATCTACGGATGTTGATAATATCTCACACACCTTGTCCGGAATCCATTCCATGATGCTGTCGGAGGTTGGTTACGACAGAGATTTGGATACACTTCTTGTTGCGGATAATTCCAAAACTCTGATCAATAAAATTAATATCACGGGACGAGTAAAGGAAGTCATCACCAATTGGTCCAGAGAGCTCCCTTATCCCGTAAACTATGTTCTATATTTTCCAGGCAACGGCAAAATCATCTATGATGCAGAAAACGGTGATGAATACAGCCGGTGGATTTCCGTGAAAAATGACATAATCTCTAAGCTGGACAACCACGATTATCAAGCAAACTGGAATATCGTCGAGCTTGGCGGAGATAATTATCTGGTTGACATTATCGTCAATAACGGACGATATATGCTGGCTTATATAAAGCTGGAGGAGGTTGTAAATTCGATCCAAAGCGAATTTTACGGTAATAATTATTATATTGCAGTTACTAATGACAGTAATCAGGTTTACTTTAACGGCCTTGATTTGGACAAGGACAATATCACCACCCTACAGGGAACAAACAGCAGTTTACGGAAAAATCTGCTTCGACAGATGCTCGTGGTGCAGGAGAAAGTCAAAGAAGATATCAGTTTTATCATGGTAATCCATAATTATAATAGTGTCATGAAAACCTTCTGGCTGCAGCTCGCCCTGATCCTGGTGATTATTGCGATTGTTGTTGTAGTGCTTTATATTCTGAGATTTATCAACAATACAATCCTGCGGCCCATTCAGACCTTCAATGAAAATGTTGAAACATTGAAAAACAATGAGGTGTATGATGTAGCAACTCATTATCAGATCAACGAGCTCGGTAATGCCAGCCAATTGATGTCAGAAATGGTGGAAAGAATTAAGGGCTTAAAAATCAACATATATGAAAAGACCCTCGAACAGCAGAAAGCAAAGATGGATTTTCTTACGCTGCAGATAGAGCCTCACTTTTATCTGAATTGTATGAATATTATTTATAATATGGCCCAGTTGGAGCAGTATAAGGAGATTCAAAGACTGTCCAATTATGTCTCGGAATATTTGAGATACATTTTTAAAAGCCGGGATGAGTTTGCGACAGTAAGGGAAGAGCTGGGGCATATCAAAAAGTACTTAGAGATACAGAAAATCAGATATGGCAACTGCTTTGAAGCACATATCGATGTGGAGGAAGGTCTGCTGGATTTAAGCATACCTCCGCTGGTACTTCAGACCTTTGTAGAGAACTCAATTAAGTATTCGATCAACTGGGAAGACGACATCGAGCTGTATGTCATAGGGAGAATGGATGAAGAAGCGGTCATTCGGATCGAAGACACCGGAGAAGGTTTTGACAGTGAGATTTTATATAAACTGCAGAACGGAATAGACATCAGTGAGGGCGATAGAAGGATCGGCATTATGAATGCGGTATCGAGAATAAAGCTGGTCTATGAAAATGAGGCATCCGTTCGGTTTTATAACCGTTCGGAGGGTGGAGCCGGAGTGGAACTTAGGTTTCCGGTCACTAAAAATTAGAAGGCGGGCAGATAATTCTATGAATATATTACTCGTAGATGATGATTCCTATGTATTAGACGCTTTACGTAAGACTCTGGATTGGGAGGCTCTGGGGATTGAGAATGTATATACAGCCCCCAGCGTGAACAGAGCAAGAAAGATCATAGAAGATATACCGATCCAGATCCTGATCTGTGATATTGAGATGCCGAAGGAAAACGGCTTTGAATTATTAAAATGGATCAGGGAAAAGAAGTATATCATCAAGGAAATCTTACTGACCAGCTATGCTGAATTTAAATATGCTACGGAAGCAATCAAATTCGGATGCTATGCCTATGCCCTGAAGCCGATTGACTATAACCAGCTGGAGCAGCTGATCCTTGGAGCTGTTCAGGAAGAAAAGAAGGCCTTAAGCTTTATCAATCATGAGAAGTATTTCGAATACTGGACTGCTTCCATCAAGATCAGAAGGGAACAGTTTTTTACGGATTTGCTGATCAATCATCAAATGCCGGAGCTGACGAATTATGACTTAAGCTATCAGAAGGATCAACGTTTTCAGCCGATCATGATCCGCTTTTTTGCAGAATGGGGTAATACCGACGGAGATAATGCCAGGGGGATGTTCGAATGGACCCTTCATAATCTGATCACCGAAGCCTTTACTTCCGATCAAATCAAGGTGGAGGCCGTGATCAAGCTGAAAAGAGAGGAATTTCTGGTTCTTACCCTGGTTGAGGATAATCCGGATGTGGTAGGCAGCATTCATCAATTGTCAGAGATGTTTCTTAAAAAAGCAGAGAAGAATCTTGGAATTACCTGCAGTGTCACTGCCGGTTCCGTTACCGGGCTGGAGCAGCTGCAGAAGGAAGTGGCTGAGTTCTTTTCTTTTATGGACAGGAAGTTAATTGAGTACGGGGAAATCACGGTGCTGAACAACTACCGGATACGGGCGGCGGAGTATGAGACACCGGATTTTACCTTATGGAAGAATTTTTTGAAAAGCGGACAATATGAGTCTGTTAAGAAAGAGGTCACGAAATATCTGGAGCGTCAGAAAGCAAGAAACAACCTGGATAAGGAAGCTTTAAAGAAATTTGTGACAGGGGTAATTCATTTGCTGATCACCGTCATGAATGAAAATAATATTCTAACCTATAAGATGGGTGAAACCTTGTTCAATACGGATCTGATCAATGCTTCTACGCAGAATGTGTCCAGCGCTGTCAACGGCATCGGACAAATGCTGGATACCGTCAGGAATATGAAGAACAGCCCGGAGGTTGATCAATCAATCGTTCAGACAGTAAAGGCCTTTATTGATAATAATCTGGACAAGGAGCTGACCAGAGAGGCCCTTGCGGAACAGGTCTATCTGAATCAGGATTATCTCGCACGTATTTTCAAGAAGGAGATCGGGGAATCCATCGTGAATTATATTACAGGGAAGAGAATTGCCGTAGCAAGGGAATACCTGGAAAAAACAAATGAATCAGTGAACTCGGTTGCGATAAAAGTGGGCTATGATAATTTTTCCTACTTTACGAAGCTATTTAAAGAACGGGTCGGTATGACACCAAAGGAATATCGGAGCACCTATGGACTAATCAATGAAAATGCTGCAATCTGGCAGCGGAATGGAGAGTAATATGTTTGAGTATTTATATCAGGTTCCCGAGAACAAAAAAATTCGTGTGATCGTTCATACGGATTGTAAAAATGAGGCGGATGATCAGTTCGCGCTGGCACACCATCTCATGACTCCTAAATTCATGGTTAAAGGGATCGTCGCAGGGCATTTTGAGGCGAACCATACCTTATACGGTGAGGGAAAGACGGCTTTAGCAAGCTATGACGAAATCTTTGAAGTCCTTAAGCTCATGGGGCTGGAAGAAGAGTATAAGGATAAGGTATACTTAGGCGCTTCCAAAGCGATGAGCGAGGAAAAGACCATTGTTCCGTCAGATGGGGTTGATTTTATTATCCAGGAAGCAATGAAAGAGGATTCGGCTCCCTTGTTCGCTGTCTTTCAGGGCTGCCTTACTGACCTCGCCTCCGCTATCTTAAAGCAGCCTGAAATCTGTGGCAGGATGACGGCTGTATGGATCGGGGGAGGCACCTATCCGTCCGGAGGCTTTGAATTCAATCTGCTTCAGGATATTAATGCAGCCAATATAGTATTTGCTTCTACAATGCCCTTGTGGCAGATACCGGAGAATGTCTATAAGCAGATGGAGGTCTCACTGGCCGAACTTCAGTACAGGGTACAACCCTGCGGGAAAATCGGAGATTACTTATTCCGCCAGATGGTGGATTTTAATAACAGAATGCATTTCTTCCAAAGCTGGCCGCATGGGGAAAGCTGGGGACTGGGAGATCAGGGAACTGTCACAGTGCTTCTGGAGGAGAATAACCGTGGTAATTATGAGTGGCTTCCCGCACCGCAGTTCTCTAAGGAGATGTATTATATTCATAAGCAGAACAATCGCCCCATCCGGGTATACCATACCCTGGATGCAAGATTTACACTGGAGGATTTCTATTCCAAGCTCGCAATCAACTATAAGTAACACCCTGTCTTGTAAGAAGTATTGTAGAGAAAAGAGATTGGTGAATAGATCAGGAAGGCCGGTATTGTAGGAGGTAAGTGATTTATGATAAAACATATGGTAAGCTTGGAACATAACTGTTGGCAGATCGGTGAGGTGCAGCAGGAACAAAGTGAAGCGACGCTACGCCTCACGGGAAAGAGAAATCAGACCATCAACGGCTTCGGAGGCTGTTTCAATGAGATTGCCTGGGATGCTCTTCAGAAAGTAAGCGATGAGGATAGAACTGCTATTCTGGATGAACTGTTTCTGGAGGAGAATTGCGCCTTCCGGATTGGACGTATCCCGATTGGTGCCAATGATTTCAGCCTGGAATGGTATAGCTGTGACGAGACGGATCAGGATTATGAGCTCGAGCATTTTACAATCGAGAGGGACAAGCAATATACGATCCCGTATCTGAAGGAGGCCTTGAAAAGGCAGCCGGAACTGATGATTTTCGCCTCTCCCTGGAGTCCTCCGACCTGGATGAAGACGAAAAAGGTCTATAATTACGGGACGCTTCGAATGGAAGAAAGGATACTGGATACCTACGCCAGGTATTTGGTGAAATTTGCAGAGGAATATCAGAAGGAAGGTGTCACTGTCCGGCAGATTCATGTTCAAAATGAACCGATGGCTGATCAGAAATTCCCTTCCTGTCTGTGGACCGGTGAGCAGATCAGGGACTTCATCAAAAATTACTTCGGACCGGTAGTGAAGAAAACCGGTAAGGAGCTTGAAATCTGGGTAGGGACGATCAACGGACCCTTTATTGATTTCATGATGGGTCCTGGAAGTGCACCATTCTCCGAGTATTATGATCAGTTTGAAAATACGATCCTGTGCGATGAGGAAACAAGAAGCTATATTACCGGACTCGGGTTCCAATGGGGCGGAAAGCACAGTATTGAGCAGACCGTATTGAGCTATCCGGAGCTGCGATATATGCAGACAGAAAGCGAATGCGGCAACGGTCAGAACACCTGGGAGCATGCAGAATACATCTTTCGTCTGATGTGGCATTATTTCAGACATGGAGTAGAAAGCTACATCTATTGGAATATGGCACTACCGGAAGGGGGAATCAGCACCTGGGGCTGGACCCAGAATTCCTTAGTCACCATTGAAGAGGAGACAGGGAAGATTACCTATCAGCCGGAATTTTATCTGATGAAGCACTTTTCCCATTTTGTGAAGAAGGGTGCCAAAGTATTGGAGACAGCCGGAAGATGGGCCTCGAACTCCATCGTCTTCGAGAACCCGGACGGAACCCTGGTAATCGTCGTAGGCAGCAACATGAATAAAAGTAGGACCTTTCGATTTGAAGATGGGGAACGCTCATTTTCAGCTGAAATAGAGCCGCATTCCATCCATACCTTTATCGTAAAGTAATTGGCTCGACAATAAGAAAGTCACCGTAGGTGACAGGATTAACATGTACAGGGAAGTTCTCGGAAAGCTTGCTTTCCAGAGACTTTCTTGTACATGTTATCCGGCTGCCAGCCGGCTTATTGTCGGACTAAAATAATTATATATAGGAGGTAAATAATATGAGGTTAGAAGAAATCAGAGAGTTAATATCGAAAATGACATTGGAAGAAAAGGCCGGGCTGTGTTCCGGTGCCGACTTCTGGCGTACAAAGGCTGTAGAACGGCTTGGCATTCCCCAGATCATGGTATCAGACGGACCTCACGGACTCAGGACACAGTCGGATGAAGCAGATCATCTGGGCATCAATGCGAGCATACAGGCAGTATGC
>JAEZLY010000263.1 GCA_023414985.1 Bacillota bacterium
GCTTATCTGTATTATGCCTTGAGCCAGGACAAGACGCTTTGGATGAATGATGTCAGTCTTTTTGATTTCAGCGTAGAGGCCCTGCTATATTATCAGATAAGGTTAAACAGAAGAGGGAAGCCTATCATAGCAAGCCTAAGCAAAACTGATTATACCGGAATGTTGAACTATCCGATGTTAGGCTTAAAAGAGAATAATCCTTCCTATATATTTGAGAATATCGCTAATGCAGCACTTTACAAGCAGATGGTAACGACGCTGTACTTTACCGGAAGGGGATTTGCGGGGGGCTGGGCTGAAGAGGCTGTCAGAAAGCTCTGTGCAGGCCGCAGAGTATTCCTCGGACAGAATCTATTTACCAAAGGTGCCTGTTATGCGGCAAAAGAGCTATCCGGGGATGTAAGTCTTTCCGATGTCCTTCTGCTGAATGACGATATGATAACCAGCACTGTTGGTGTGAGGGTGTATCAGGATACAAGGTATGTGGATGCTGTGCTTGCCAATGCAGGCTCGAACTGGTATGAAGTGGATCAAAGTATTGAGGTAATACCGGAGGGAGAGCCTGAGCTTGAGATCATACTGAAAAGCGTCCTAAACAGGGAAGTAGTCAGAGAGAAGGTACATCTGACGAAGCTACCGGAAAGACCGGATCGTATGACAAGACTTGAAATCCGAATGACCTGTAAGGATCGGGCTACAGGCATCATCCGTGTCCAGGACCTGGGCTTCGGTGAATTCTATTCTGCAACCGGCCCTGTCATGGAATTCTCCATAGAACTATAAAAAAGCGAGGAATGAGACAATGAGCAAGCTGATTCTGTGCAGCGGTGCCAGAACTAAAATTCCATATTGCTTTGCCTCGACCGGTGTAAAGGTTTTTTCGATTGAGGAGCTTTGCTATTATATCTTCCATCATGTGTATATGATTGAGGAGGATATCTATTCTGAGGCCCTGATCGACTGGATCCAGACGGAGCTTTTGTTATCCGAACGGGCTGAGAGGCTGAGACAGCTGAAACGGCAGAATGCAGACATAAAGACCATGGTAACCTTCATCCTGTGCAGTGCAGATTATTATACGGAAGCTGAAATCAAGGGATTGCTGAAGAAACTGGATGAAATCATCAGTATGCCAAAGGTAAAGAGAAGCTGTATTAAGGCGGATCATTGTCTTGAGGAAGGGCAGTATCGCGAGGCTTCGTCGGAATATGAAAAAATATTAGGCTCAGAGGAGGCAAAGGAACTGCTGCCTGAGGATTACGGAGATATCCTTCATAATCTTGCAGTTGCCAAGGTACATACCGTAGGGCTTAAAGAGGCAGCTCAGCTCTTTATGCAGGCATATGAGAGAAATCGCAGAGAAGAAAGCCTTTTGCAATACTTGTCTTCCTTGCAGCTTCTGGACCATGAGGTTCTGTATCGTGAAAAGCTGGAGGAATATCAGGTGCGGGAGGAACTGCAGAGGAAGCTGGAGCAATATCTGGAGCAGCAAAGGGAAGAAGCCGAAAACTCTCAGCTGATGGCTGATATCCATTTTCTAAGACAGAAAAAGGAGAAGGGTCAAATGCTGGAATACTATAAAAGGACGGAGGAACTGCTGGAACTCTGGAAGACCGAAGTACGCCAGAAATAATGATCAGCGGGGCAGGTCACAGTTCACAGCGAGGTAGAATACATGAGAATATTCAATTTGTTCAAACGCAGAAAACATGAGGCAGAAGTATCAGAGGAACAACAGACGGACATGGAGGAGGAATCCCTCTTAACGAAAAAGAAATCCCGTTCTGAGAAAAAAAAGGAAGGAAAGCATCCCCTCAAGCTGAATACCAATACGGAGCGGATCGGTTATGTAAAGGATAATTGCGAGATTATACTCGAAAGTGACCGTCAGATTGAGGAGGCTAAGGTAGAGTATCAGGCGGTTACCTCTTATCTTGCGGATATGCAGCGGATTGATATGATACCGCAGGAGCAGCGGGAGAATCTCGAGGAAGCAGCGAGAAAGATCGTAAATCTTTCCAAGGACAGAGAAAAGCTGCAGAGAAGAAGCTCCATATTGACGGATAAGCAGTACCGCCTGTTTGAACGTTACGAGGATATGCTGCCGAAGGAATTGCCGGCCATTCACGACAGTGAGCAATATCAGGCTGCAATCGATCAGGATATGATGCATCTGGAGAAGGAACGGGAGGCACTTGATGATCAGGAGGATGAGATAGTAAGCAAGCAATCCTTTTTAAAGGGAATTGCGGTGACGACCAGTGTCATCATAATCGTGCTGTTTCTGCTGTTTGCTCTGCTTTCCATGTTTTCCGAGGCAAGCTTTACGATTCCCTTTCTGATGACAGTGCTGATGGGAATGATATCAACCTTATACATTTTCCAGGAGAGCAGGAAAAATGTAAGAAATATTCAGGTTGTTCAGGCAAAACTAAATCGTCAGATCATGCTGATGAATAAGGTAAAGATTAAGGCTGTGAACAACAGAAGCTATCTCGATTATGCATACAGTAAGTATATGGTAGAGAACTCCGAACAGCTTCGCATTTCCTGGGAGGAATATATCCGAATGAAGGATGAAGCCAGAAGGTATCAAAGCAATACGGAGCTGCTGGAGTTTTTCAATAACGAGTTGATGCATGAGCTCAAGAAGTATGGGGTAGTAGATTCTGAAATCTGGATTTATCAGCCCACGGCCATCCTGGATAACAAGGAAATGGTAGAGGTACGTCACAGATTGAATGTGCGGAGGCAAAAGCTCAGAGATCGGATTGACGTTAATCAAAAGCAGAAAACAGAAGCAATCTCAGCCATCAAGGGTATCATCAGTAAATATCCTGACAGCAAAGAGGAAGCAGAGAAGCTGGTTCGCAGATACCGGCTGGAACTGGAGGAATAGGAACGGTTCGGTTTCACAGAAAGAAGGATCCTCTCATAAAATAATGTAACGCATAAATTATATAGGAGGGAATTCATGTACCTGAGCAGAGATTTTGCCAGGCAGTCCCTGGAGTTGCATTTATTCTTTTTAAGAATTATGAAGGAGCATTCGTTTTTCCTGGAGCTTGGCTTTACACCAAGAGATAAGAACTTTACCGAACGGGCCGACGGCTTCCGTAAGGAGTTTGATCAGCTGTTATGGGATGTAGTTGCAATCTCCGACGGAGTAGTGGGAAGAGATGTCCTGCAGTCAGGAGAGGTCGTGACTCAATATACAATGAATGCTGAAAAGGCTTCCGAGTATTATACAGGGGTCGACATCCCGATTGATATTACGAAGGCGGAAATGGATCTGATGGGCAGCAGAAATTACCCGGTGAACAGAAGGCTTGATGAGGCTGTTTATGAGATTAATCAAAGGGCGATTGAGTTAGTATCTTCTTTGATACGATTTAAAGAAACGATATTATCTGATGTTCTTGCCTGCAAGATGTTTACTGTAAATTATCCGTTGTTAATTGACCATATTCTGAGGGAAGCAAAGCTGTACCGGGCAACGATAGAACGTATTCAGAGTGGGGAAGACTATAATGTCGAAAATGAAGCACTGGAGCAGGAGATGTTCTGGAATAGGATCATGGCAGAGCATTCGAAGTTCATCCGCGGATTACTGGATCCGCAGGAAGAAGCTCTTTTTGATATGGCAGATCATTTTGGTAAAGAATTTGATGAACTGACGAAGGAAGCAAGGGATGCTATGGACAATACGGTACCTGCCGTTAAGGTAACTGCCGATAGCCTCGCTGCTACAAGAGCAATCCGTGACTTTAAGGAACAGGGAACACAGGGGCTCATTAATTGTAAGATAAAATCGATCATCATTCCTTTGCTGGGGGATCATACCCTGCGGGAAGCCAGTCATTATCTCAGGCTTTTGAGAAGGTTCAGAAGATAGCAGGATAGAGTAAAAAGTTAGATGGAATAAGGACCTCGGAACGCTTAACAACGGTTTGAGGTCATTTTTTATACCCGTTTATATTGGACTTATAAATATTTTGTAAAGTGATCATTATCCTGTTGACGAAATCATTTTTACCGAGTATTATATATCTATAAGATATATATCTAAAAGATATATTCACAGGGATTACATAGGAGGTCCATATGAAAAGACAAAAAATCAGAAAGCTGATTATCATCATTTCCATGCTGCTGTTCCCTATCACGATTTATTATCTTTCTCCGTATGTCATTATTCAGGGAGCATTGGAGGGAATTATCAATGGCAGCTTTATCGTTTTTGCGACGATGTTAGTAGGAAGCATTTTCTTCGGAAGAATATTCTGTGCTTATCTTTGCCCTGCGGGTGGTGTCATGGAATGTACGACATTAGTAAATAATAATAATCCGAAACAGGGTTGGAGGAATAACATCAAGTATGCTATCTGGTTTCTATGGATCATCGGAGTCGTACTCAGCTTCCTAAACCGCAAGAAAGCAATTACAGTTGACTTTTTCTATTTTACGGATCATGGGATCTCAGTTGCAAATATTTATGGTTATATCATCTATTACGGAATCATCCTTCTATTCTTTATTCCGGCCATTGTAATGGGTAAGCGGTCTCTTTGCCATTATCTATGCTGGATGGCACCTTTTATGGTGATTGGAAGCAAGCTCGGGCAGCTTTTACATATCCCTCAGCTTCAGCTGACTGCAAAGAAGGATGCCTGTACCCAGTGTCATGCCTGCGACAGAAAATGTCCAATGGGTCTGAAGGTATCCGAGAAGGTACAGACAGGGAAGATGATTGATACGGAATGTATCCTTTGCGGAGAGTGTATTGATACCTG
>JAEZLY010000046.1 GCA_023414985.1 Bacillota bacterium
CCTTATGGCAGACCAGTACCAGTGACGGAGAATATGTGGCTATGACAGGTCTGATCCCCTCCGGTACCAGAAGCATGTATCTTGGCAGGAAGAACCTGTGGCCTTTGTCTCTGGGACATCAGTTTAATCTGCTCGGCGTGGAGAGTAAGGCATATCATGATCATACCTATACCTATTACCAGAGAAATGAGACACACACCAACCTCGGATATCTGTGGAAGGCAAAGGGAAATGGCCTGGAGCTTGAAAGTGACTGTTGGCCGGAATCCGATTTGGAGATGATCAATGCCACAGTAGGGGAATATACGGATGAGAAGCCGTTCCATGTCTATTATCTGACAGTCAGCGGGCATATGAATTATACCTTCAGTGGTAACAGTATGGCAAATAGGAACAGGCAGCTCGTAGAGGACCTTCCCTACAACGAGGATGCCAAGGCCTATATTGCTTGTCAGATCGAGCTGGACCGGGCATTGGAGAGACTGATTGAGATGCTGAACGAGGCGGGGGTAGCCGATCGTACTGTGATTGCAATGAGTGCAGATCATTATCCCTATGGCTGGGAAAAGAGTAATTTGGATGAGCTTGCGGGACATGTGATTGATCCGGACTTCGAGATTTATAAGAACCATTTTATCCTGTGGTGTCAGGGAATGGAGAAGAATATCGTGATCGATGAACCCTGCTCCAGCCTTGATATCCTGCCCACCCTATCCAATCTGTTCGGACTGAAATATGACTCAAGGCTTCTGATGGGGCAGGACATTCTGTCTGATGCGGAACCGCTTGTTATTCTGTCCAACCGCAGCTTTATTACGGATAAGGTAATGTATGATTCGGCAACCCGCAAGGCTACACTGCTGACAACGGAACCTCTGCCGCAGGGTTACATCGAGAATCTGAATACCGTCATAAAAAACAAGTTTACCGTATCAAAAAGTATACTGGAAAAGGATTATTACAGGTATCTGTTTGAATAATAACATCAGAAGAAAATGATTTGTGAAAGGGCAGCTGTATCACTCCCTTTGATGATTATGGTAAGGATAGCAGGCATTCCATCATGCACTGCTGTCCTTACCTTTCTTTTTTATGTGCTATATTGCCGGTGCTTAGTTCTGTCCATTTCTTATGGATTCTAATTTACCGGGTATTGACAAAACTGGGTATGAAAGGTAAGATAAGTTATACAAATCATACATTACATACTTTGAAAAGTAAGGAGGAATACCATGGGAGGCCCGAAAGGGAAACATATCTTTGGCACAGTGAAGGTCGGAGAAAAAGGACAGATCGTCATACCCAAGGAAGCAAGAAAGATATTTGATATCAAACCAGGCGATAGTCTTCTGGTACTGGGAGATGAGGAGCAGGGGATTGCAATTGTAAAATGTGATGAGCTTTATCAATTTGCGAAGGATATCTTCAAAGCCGTAGAGAATAAGGAGGAGCAGGAATGACGGCAATACAGATAATCAATCTGACCAAGAAGTTTAAAGAAAAGACAGCGGTAAATTCTTTGAATCTTGCAATTGAGCAGGGAGAATTATTTGCACTGCTCGGAGTGAACGGTGCAGGTAAGACCACGACCATCAAGATGCTTTCCTGCCTTACCGCACCGACCAGCGGGGATGCCATTCTGCTGGGGGAAAGTATTCTAACGAGGGCGCAGTCAGTGAAGGAAAAGATCAACGTATCACCTCAGGAGACAGCGGTTGCTCCAAACCTTACTGTCAGGGAGAACTTAATTCTGGTTGCGAAGATCTACGGTTGTGATAAGGACAGAGCAATTAAGAAGACAGAAGAGATGCTGTCTGCCTTTAGTCTGCAGGAGGTGTCAAAGGATAAAGCAAAAACTCTGTCCGGTGGTATGCAGAGAAGGCTCAGTATCGCTATGGCACTGATTTCCGAGCCCCAGATATTATTTTTGGACGAACCGACTCTTGGACTGGATGTCCTCGCCAGAAGAGAACTATGGAAGGAGATCGAGAAGCTGAAGGGGAAAATTACGATTATACTGACGACACATTATCTGGAGGAGGCACAGGCGCTATCCGACCGGATTGCGATTATGTCAAAGGGGGAACTAAAGGCTGTCGGTACTGCCGAAGAGCTGATGAACAAAACGAATACATCAAATCTGGAGGATGCCTTCGTGGCACTTGCTGCAGGAGAGGGGGTAGAACGATGAAGTGTCTTGCATTTGTTACACGCAACCGAAAGGAAATACTCAGAGATCCTTTAAATCTGGCCTTTGGCATCGGATTTCCGTTGATTGTCCTGTTGCTGTTATCAGCAATTCAGGCGAATATTCCGGTGGATTTATTTTTAATTGACCAGCTCATTCCCGGAATAGCCGTGTTTGGGCTATCCTTCATCGCACTGTTTTCCTCCATGCTGATAGCGAAGGACAGAAGCACCTCTTTTTTGATGCGTCTGTTTTCATCACCGCTGAAGGCTTCTGATTATATCCTGGGCTATACCCTGCCGATGATACCGATCTCTATCGCGCAGAGCGTCATCTGCTTTATAGCTGCCTTGTTCCTGGGATTATCCTTGAACCTCAATTTGTTGTTGGGTCTGGTGGTACTTCTACCCGCGGCTTTGTTCTTTATCGGTTTTGGATTGATGGCAGGCAGTGTATTCAATGATAAGCAGGTTGGTGGAATCTGCGGAGCCTTACTGACGAATGTAAGTGCCTGGCTGAGCGGAACCTGGTTTGATTTAAGCCTGGTCGGAGGCTGGTTTAAGAAGATCGCTTATGCACTTCCCTTTGCGCATGCCGTAGACGCCTGCAGAGCTGCACTGTCGGGCAAGTATGCGGATATTATGCCGCATCTGTGGTGGGTGATCGGTTATGCAGCTGCGATGCTCATAATAGCTGTACTGATCTTTCATCATAAGATGAAGGCGGATAAGGGCTGATTCAGGGAAGCTGAAAAAGAATAAAATTTCCTCTTGATTTTATAAAAACGGTATGTTAATATAAGTCAACAACAAGGGTGTTGTTTATACAATACCTTTGTCTTTTTTATTCTATTTATAAGTTCTTCGAACTAATAAATAAATATGTAATCGGCTGTGAAGGAGACTTTATTCTACCGAATAATCGAACGACAGGAATGGTGAGCCACCGACTGAGAGCACACCTGAGGTGATAAGTAGGATACGGAACACTCCGGAGCCCGCGGACTGAACGATCAGTAGGTTCGTGCGTGACACGCGTTAAGTGTATCAGAACTCAGTTCTGTAGAAAGAGGAGAGCTATGCTCTCAATGCGGGTGGTACCGCGGGAAATTTGATTTCTCGTCCCGAAGAATGCAAACAAAGCATTCTTCGGGACTTTTTTTATTGTTATAAAAAGTCTTGTGGATCGGGGAACCGGAATAAGACGGCAAACCGGTACAGCGAAAGAATGCATGTCGAAAGAAACAGGAAAGAATGGAGGAATATGCATGGAATTCATCACAGGCTTACAGCAAAAACAAACAAGTGAGATCAGCGAAATCATAGGAAAAGAAATCAGAGGGAATGTAAAAATCAACGGCTTTATCCATACGATCCGCCATATGGGAGAGGTAGCCTTTGTCGTACTTCGGAAAAGAGAAGGCCTTGTACAGTGTGTCTTTGAAGAAGGTGTCACAGACTTCTCACTGAAGGATTTGAAGGAAGGGATGACCGTAGAGGCAGAGGGTGTTCTTTATGAGGAAGAAAGGGCTCCTCAGGGCTTTGAAGTAAGACTCACAAAGATCAAGGTGCTGACTTCCCCTAAGGACGGCGCGATGCTGCCGCTTCCGATCTCCAAATGGAAGATGAAGACCTCCCTGGAGACAAAATTGAATTACAGACCGATCTCTCTCCGCAATATCAGAGAAAGAGCAATCTTCAAGCTACAGGAGGGAATTGTCAGAGGCTTCCGCGATTTCCTGTATTCGCAGGGCTTTACAGAGATCCGCACTCCGAAGATTGTTGCGGGCAATGCGGAAGGAGGAGCAAATGTATTTAAGCTGGAATACTTCGGCAGCAAGGCATTTCTGGCACAGAGCCCTCAGTTCTATAAGCAGACCATGGTCGGTGTATTTGACAGGGTATTTGAGGCGGCTCCGGTCTTCCGCGCAGAAAAGCATAATACCACCAGACATTTGAATGAATATACAAGTCTTGATTTCGAGATGGGCTATATTGATGGCTTTGAGGATATTATGGCAATGGAGACTGAGATGCTCCGGCATGTATTTGCGTTACTGACGAAAGAGTATGCAAAGGAATTGAAGCTTCTTGAGGTTACCATCCCGGAGATGGATCAAATTCCGGCTGTTCGCTTCGATCAGGCTAAGGTTCTGGTATCCGAGAAATATAACCGTAAGATTAAGAATCCCTATGACCTGGAGCCTGAGGAAGAGGTTCTGATCGGGAAATACTTCAAAGAGGAGTTCGGCAGAGATTTTGTATTCGTTACCCATTACCCTTCCAAGAAGAGACCCTTCTATGCGATGGATGATCCGGCAGATCCTAAATTTACCTTAAGCTTTGACCTGTTATTTAAGGGAATGGAGATAACCACCGGCGGTCAGAGAATTCATGATTATGAGGCACAGGTAGCCAAAATGATGGCGCGTGGTATGAACCCCGAGGAATTCACGAATTTCCTGATGATCCACAAGCACGGTATGCCCCCGCACGGCGGCCTTGGCATCGGCCTGGAGAGACTGACAATGAAGCTGTTGGATGAACAGAATGTCCGTGAGACTACTTTATTCCCGCGCGATGTATCAAGACTGGAGCCTTAAGGGAAAAATAGCCCACAAAGATCTGATACTCAGGGCGTTGTAAAATTCGGATTAGAAAGGTGGAAGACTATGACAATCAATGAAGAAACCATAAAATATGTCGCAGCCCTCGCTAAGCTCTCTGTTTCCGAGGAAGAGAAGCAGAAAGCGATGGAGGATTTAAATCATATTCTGGATTATATCGAAACCATGAACGGGCTGGATACGGAGGGAGTGGAGCCCATGTCCCATGTCCTTCCGATCAAGAATGTATTCCGTGAGGATAAGGTCACGAACGGAGATGACAGAGAAGAGCTGCTTCGCAATGCACCGAAGCGGATCGAAGGAAGCTTCGCTGTTCCAAAGACCGTTGAATAGTATGAGTTAGAATAAATCAGAGTAGGTTACTCGGATGGAGGCAGAGATGAAGGATATTACTACATTGTCTGCGCTGGAGCTGGGCAGAAGGATCAAGGCTAAGGAATTGACCGTTGCCGATGCAGTAAAGGCGCAACTTGAGATTATAAAACAGAGGGACACGGAGTACAGCTGCTATATCACGGTCCTGGAAGAGGATGCTTATGCACAGGCCAAAGCTGTGCAGGCAAGGATTGATGCGGGAGAATTGACGGATTCCCCCCTGGCAGGCGTGCCGATGGCAATCAAGGATAATATCTGTACCAAGGGAATTAAGACCACCTGTGCATCAAAAATCTTATACAACTTTGAACCGACCTATGATGCGACAGTCGTTGAGAAGCTGAAAAAAGCAGGCGCAATCATCATCGGTAAGACGAATATGGATGAGTTTGCGATGGGAAGTACTACTGAGACTTCATTCTTTGGTCAGACGAAGAACCCCTGGAATAAGTCTTGTGTTCCCGGCGGCTCCAGCGGCGGTTCCGCGGCTGCAGTTGCTGCAGAGGAAGCTTTTTACACACTCGGCTCCGATACCGGCGGCTCTATCCGTCAGCCGGCAGGCTATTGCGGAGTAACCGGAATTAAGCCTACCTATGGAACCGTTTCCCGTTACGGACTAATCGCTTATGCGTCCTCTCTGGATCAGATCGGAACCCTCGGCAGGAATGTATCCGACTGTGCTGCTGCACTGGAGGTAATCTCCGGTCATGACAGCAAGGATTCTACCTCCGCTCCCACAGAGAGTTATCGTTATACAGATGCTCTCATTGATGATGTAAAGGGGATGAGAATCGGTATTCCGAAGGATTACCTCGGGGAAGGAATTGAACCGGAGGTTAAGGAAAGTATACTGAAGGCAGCCGAAGTACTGAAGGGCAAAGGGGCAGTGATTGAGGAATTCGAACTGCATTCCGTAGAATTTGCCGTACCGTCCTATTATGTTATCGCCTGTGCGGAGGCCAGCTCCAACCTGTCTCGTTTCGACGGTGTCAAATACGGATACCGCACACCTGATTTCGAAGGACTGCAGGATGTATATAAGAAGACCAGGAGCGAAGGTTTCGGCAACGAGGTGAAACGCCGAATGATGATCGGTGCCTTCGTGTTAAGCTCCGGCTATTATGACGCATTTTATAATAAAGCCCTGAAGGTAAGGGCGATCATCAATGAAGGTTTTCAGAAGGCTTTTGAGAAATATGATATCTTACTCGGACCGATTGCTCCCGAGACTGCGCCGAAGTTAGGTGAAAGCCTGAATGATCCGCTAAAGATGTATCTGTCCGATATCTATACCGTATCCGTGAACCTGGCCGGGCTTCCTGCCGTCAGCCTTCCCTGCGGTAAGGATAAGAAAGGCTTGCCCATCGGGTTACAGCTGATCGGAAAGCATTTCGGCGAAAAGGATATCATCAGGGCTGCCTATAGCTTTGAACAGGCAGTGAGCTATGAGAGGCCGGTTACACTGGGGAAGGAGGCTTAGGACATGAAAACATATGAAACCGTCATTGGTCTGGAGGTTCATGTTGAGCTTGCCACCAAATCGAAGATTTTCTGCGGTTGTACCACACAGTTCGGAGGAGATCCCAACACCCATTGCTGTCCTGTCTGTACGGGTATGCCGGGAACACTTCCCGTATTGAATCAGAAGGTAGTGGAATTTGCTATGGCAGCAGGACTTGCACTGAATTGCACGATCACCCAGAGATGCAAATTCGACCGGAAGAATTATTTCTATCCCGATCTACCCAAAGCCTATCAGATCTCACAGCTTTACCTGCCCATCTGCAGGGACGGCGGCATCGAGATCGAGACCGAGGCTGGGAAGAAGACAGTCCGGATTCATGAGATCCATATGGAGGAGGATGCCGGGAAGCTGGTACATGATCCGTGGGAGGATTGTACATTAGTGGATTATAACCGCTGCGGTGTTCCTTTGATTGAGATTGTGAGTGAGCCCGATATGCGCTCTGCCGATGAAGTAATCGCTTATCTGGACAAATTAAGATTGATTCTGCAATACCTCGGAGTATCCGATTGTAAGATGCAGGAAGGATCTCTCCGTGCCGACATCAATCTATCAGTTCGTGAGCTTGGGGCTAAGGAATTCGGTACCCGAACCGAGATGAAGAATATGAACTCCTTCAAGGCAATCGCCAGAGCGATCGAAGGAGAAAGAAAACGTCAGATAGAGCTTCTGGAGGATGGAAGGAAGGTAATCCAGGAAACCAGACGCTGGGATGATAATAAGGACACAAGCTTTGCGATGCGGTCCAAGGAGGATGCGCAGGATTACAGATATTTCCCCGAGCCTGATCTGCCGCCGATTGAAATCAGTGACGAATGGCTGCAAAGTATCAAGGAACAACAACCCGAGCTGCGTGCCGAGAAGATGGCACGTTATGAGAAGGAATTCGACATTCCGTCCTATGATGCTTCCATCATCACCGGCTCCAAGCATCTGGCCGATCTCTTTGAGGAGACGGTAGCCCTCTGCGGGAAGCCGAAGGAGGTATCCAACTGGTTGATGGTCGAGACCATGCGCCTCTTAAAGGAGCAGGAGATGGAACCGGAAGCAATCCGCTTTACTCCTGCACAGCTGGCAGCTCTGATCCGGCTGGTGGACGGTAATAAGATCAACCGAACCGTAGCCAAAGAGGTATTTGAGAAGGTCTTTAAGGAGAATGTTGATCCGGTATCCTATGTGGAACAACATGGTCTCGGAATGGTATCGGACGACGGGCTCCTGCGTACAACGATAGAGAAAATCATTGCCGACAGTCCGCAATCCGTAGCTGACTATAAGAGCGGTAAGACAAAAGCCATGGGCTTTATCGTCGGTCAGACCATGAAAGAGATGAAAGGGAAGGCAGATCCCGGTAAAATCAATCAATTGGTGAAGGAACTCTTGGATAGTCTATAAATAATTTTATTTTTTATTAAAAGCCCCATTGAGACAAGTAGGCCTTTTCTACTGTCGAAGATGGGGCTTTGCTGTCATTTTTATCATTGTATATCCTTCCCGAAAGGCGTATAATAAGAGGATAAGAATACTATGTGCAGGAGGGGTTTATGTTGGATGAGAGAAGAAGGCAGAAAAGAATGCCGATATCAATGACTTTAGAAATATTGGATCTATATAAACAGGATCATGAATTAATCAGTGATTTACATGCTCCAATCGAAGTGGTGAATATTTCTATGAGCGGAATAGGCTTTCGTTCGAAAAGTGTTCTTCCCGTGGGAT
The DNA here is from genome assembly GCA_023414985.1 of Bacillota bacterium. Classification (GTDB taxonomy): domain Bacteria; phylum Bacillota; class Clostridia; order Lachnospirales; family Lachnospiraceae; genus Mobilitalea. Next base: position 8,434 of record JAEZLY010000046.1, read on the forward strand.
ACTACTTTAATGCAAATATTAATTTGGGTTCTGAAGACACCCTGCACAACGTGATCCGTATTATACGATCCCAGCCGGATGGAGACAGAACTTATTATGGCTGTGAATTTGTCGGAGTTGCTTCGGTTCTGTCTTATCTGTTTGAGGACTATGACCAAAAGCTTTCTGATGGTGGGACGCCATTGGAATAAGAGCAGAAGGCTGGCTGGTAACAGTATTACAGTGTGGTGCTGGGGATCTAAATATTAGGTTCAGAAAAGAATAAGGATAGCAATGGGTTATCGGCGGATGGTCAGTCTGCCTAAATGCTCATTGCTATCCTATATTATTATGTTTTCGCGTAAGCCTATGCCCGGATATCGAAGGAATAGCGGGTAGGGCTGCTTTCTTCAGCATTTTGTTCGATAAAGTCCTTTACAAAATCAGGCTTCTCATAAGCATCCATTACCTCACCGCGGAAAGCATAGCCTTTCTTTTTTAAGGCATCTGTCAGGGATGTAACATTATCCGTGAGGAGTGCCTTGGCTTCCTTCGTTTCGGTATAAAATTTGGCATATACCTGGTTATGCTCCATGGTGATATGGATATTCAAAGCTCCCAGATTCGGTAAATCGAGATGAAGCAGGACACTTAAGTTCTTTTTGGTTTTCAAGGCTTTTTTGTCGGTAAATACATAAAGCTCACTATGAATATCCTGATCCTTTAACTGAATCGGAAGCTGGAGATAGGTGAACATCTGATTCAAATCCTTCATGAATTGCAGATTCTCTTGAAGACCTTTAACCGGTTCCTGAAGCTTCAGGCTTTCCAGAGCCTTCGCCTCCGATCTGCTGAGCAGACTGATTGCTTCCGTATCGTCCTGAAGCTTCCGGTATAGGTCGGATACGGAGCCCTTTTGCTCCAGCTTGTCCGGTGTGATGGTCCATCTTTCATGGAAGGCTTCTGTCAGCAGCTTAGCGTATTCCGGTGATTGTAGCAGCGTTGTTGCCGACTGCTCGCTTGCCTGCGGTAACTGTCCAGCGATAAATTTCATTATGTCTGTGACTGAGGCACTGCCTTCTGCCAGTCTGGGAACAAAGGAGGCGCCTTCCGGAAGCTCTGCTAACAGCCTTCCGAGATTGGCTTGCTCACCCTCCGCTAAGAAGGCTGACAGTCTGGGTAAAGCATCCGCAGAAACCGTATTCTCCTTTGCTAAGACATTGATCGTATCCCTGACTTCGGTTTCGCCTGACAGAATTGCTTCAGGATTCATAACTTGCTTCGCAATTCTGGCAGCATCCAGCGCAGAAGCGCCGGATTGGCTTGCGGTCTCTGAGTTCTTCAGTAATATTTGTATTAGGGAATTATTTATGGATAGTACCTGTTGGAACGGACTAGCGGGTGCTTCAAGCGGAAGACCGGTCTGAGGCAGAAACTGACCGGTTTGTGTGGATACATTCTGCGCCTGGCTCTGATCAGCGGTACGGTTAGTCGACTGTGGCAGGACAGAGACAGAAGCTGAGGCACTGTCCGCAGCCTCCTGCATTGACAGTAGTTGAGATGCCGGATTGCACGTAGCTGAACTTCCATCTGTCCTGGTCAGTAATTCTGACAGGGACTTCGTCATATTCTGTATATCTGTAAGCAGCTGTCCGGCTCCGTTTCGATAAGCTTCGAATTGACGGATATTGGAGGCAGTAAGCGGTATATTATTCTTAAGCATAAGGACAAGACTCTGGGGTGAGGCTTCCCGGTTCGTGACAGCAGCTTTAATGAGAGTCTGAAGTGTCTGCTTATCGATAGGCATTCGGTATTTCAATAGTTCGGATAATATAGCTTTATTCCGGTCGGTCAGTGGCAGTCCGGAAGCAGTCAAAGCCTTCAGAATAGTTGTATCCACAGGAGCCGTATCCTCAGGAAGATATTTTAAGATCAGGTGATTTGCATTATCCTCAGTCACCTGAAACCTTGCTTCCTCTCCGATAGCAAGTGGTATCTCGCCGGATATCCTGGCTGTGACGACTTGTTTTCCGGGCTCCAGCTGAAGCTTAACTTCATTATAACGGAGGTCAAGAACGGTGCCCTTAACCTGCTGCCCTTCCTTTAACTCAGGCTTTGCTGTGACGGGGGAGGTTTGAACATCTTTTGCCTGCAGGGCTTTTGCCTGAGCACGGTTCTCCTCCAGAGAACGGGCAATACCTGCTTTATTCGAATTGATTTCCATTTCTGTTCCTCCTCCTTATAACATTCATTTGTATCCTAGCTGCTTTCCTCTTATTATATCGTCTGATTTACCGTAATAATTTATCTTTCTGATTGATTTCCTATATCCTCCTTATACATATCCGGGTAAAGACGTATTCATGACTCGGGCCTGTGTATGGCTGTCAGTAGGTTTGATATTGCTAAGATAAGCTTTTCCGAGTATAATAGCAATAGCTTTATCATCCTATTTATAGAGGTGCAGCATGCAGGAGATACGAATGGATCTATGCCCTTACTGTCATAGTACGGATATCGGGGTCGGTTACCAATTGGGGAACGGACAGGTCTTTGCGGACCTTTACGCATATTCCTCGTCCCGGGATTGCTCTGCTGTCGAGCATATTCTCTGTAAGGAATGTGGCAGTATTCTTCGTTCCAGGGTTGTTAAGACAGAGATGTTCCATCCCTATACGACAGCCAGGCAGGAGGAGCTCCTGGAATACATAGAGAAGAACGGCATTCTGTTGTGCAATGAGAACAATGAACTGCCATCCCTCAGCGGCCTTGGCTACAGTATGGAAAATATCATTGGACTGATTGAACTGCATCAGGTATTCTATTGTAAATCCTATAAGAAAAGATCAACCTATCTGTCGGTCAGGGCATATCAGCTTCTGACAAGGTGTAAGGAGCGTAAGGAGCTGACCACGGAGGCAGCAGCTCTCTATGATGAAATAAAGAAATATGATTATGTGGATAAGGATGAACTAAAACAAAGCATTGGGATGGATAAGAAGGCATATGACAAAGCCTTTGATTTCCTATTGGAGAATCTGTATATCACAGCCTATGCAGGAAAGAGAATCAATGCCAACTGGTATTCCTACCTTTATTGCACAACAGAGCGCTGGAATAAGGAGGTCTCAGGATTACATTATAACGGAAATGCCAGGGAGGCTCTGCGAAAGCTGGTTGGACGAAACCTGGAGGAAAAGCAATTCGATGCGCTAATGAAATAATATTGATAATTATATAATCAGTATGAGGTAAAACAATAATAGAATAATAACCGGACAGACTTAATATTATTAAGTGTTAACAGGTAATTACCTTATTAAGTAAGGTTTTTTCTCTTAAACATTTTAGAAAATTAATGAAAACCGAATTTTTCAGGCAAATATACTTGCAATGTTAAAAAATATGTATTATAATCAACGCAATAAAACGAAGGCGTTTTTAGACTGATCACAGGAAAGGTCTAGGAGCGCTATTTTTTACGCCCTGAATTAGTCATTAATAAAAGTATCATAGAAAAGGAAGAGGATCAGGTATGAAGCAGAACGTACAAGAGGAAATCCATCAGGTTCCCCAGGGGCTGTATGACCCCCGCTTTGAGCATGATAACTGCGGTATCGGTGCAGTTGTGCATATGAAGGGTAAGCAGACTCACTCTACAGTGGAAAATGCATTGAAAATTGTTGAAAATTTGGAACATCGTGCAGGTAAGGATGCAGCCGGAGAAACCGGTGACGGTGTAGGAATTCTTCTTCAAATCTCTCATAAGTTCTTTACGAAGGTTGCCAAGCCTTTAGGAATTGAGTTGGGAGCAGAGCGTGATTATGGCGTGGGAATGTTCTTCTTTCCGCAGGATGAGCTCAGTCGTAACCAGGCTAAGAAGATGTTTGAAATCATTGTTGAAAAGGAAGGCATGAAATTCCTGGGCTGGAGAGAGGTTCCGATTAAACCCTCCTACCTTGGTGAAAGAGCAGTGGAATGTATGCCTTGTATTCTGCAGTGCTTTATTAAGAGACCGGTGAATACTGCCAAGGGGCTGGATTTTGACCGTAAGCTTTTTATCGCAAGAAGAATCTTTGAGCAGAGCAACGATAACACCTACGTCGTTTCCTTATCCAGCCGTACCATCGTCTATAAAGGTATGTTCCTGGTGAAGCAGCTCCGTCTCTTCTTCGAGGATCTTCAGGATGCAGCCTATGAGAGTGCGATTGCAATCGTTCACTCCAGATTCTCCACCAATACGAACCCGAGCTGGCAGAGAGCCCATCCGAATCGTTTGATCGTGCATAACGGTGAGATCAATACGATTCGCGGTAATGCGGATAAGATGCTTGCAAGAGAAGAGACTATGGAATCCGAGCATTTGAAGGGAGAGCTTCATAAGGTCCTTCCGGTTGTCAATGTGGAAGGTTCAGACTCCGCAATGCTTGATAATACTCTGGAATTCTTAGTGATGAGCGGCATGGAGCTTCCGCTGGCGGTCATGATCACCATACCGGAGCCCTGGAGCAATGATTCTGCCATCAGCAGGGAAAAGGCTGACTTCTATCAATACTATGCTACCATGATGGAGCCCTGGGACGGACCGGCTTCCATTCTGTTCTCCGACGGAGACTTGATGGGCGCTGTACTTGACCGTAACGGACTTCGTCCTTCCAGATACTATATCACCAATGATGATTATCTGATCCTTTCCTCTGAGGTCGGAGTACTTGACATCCCTGCAGAAAAGATCATTAAGAAGGAAAGACTTCGTCCCGGCAAGATGCTCTTAGTAGATACCGTGAAGGGCTGCCTGATCGACGACGAGGATTTGAAGAACAGCTATGCGAGACGCCGTCCCTATGGGGAATGGCTGGATTCTAACTTAATCAAGCTGAAGGACATCCATATCCCGAATAAGAAGGTCACGGAATATAGCGAAGAAGAGCTTGCAAAGCTGCAGAAGGCCTTTGGTTATACCTATGAAGATTTTAAGACGACGATCCTTCCAATGGCCACAACCGGCATGGAAGCAGTGGCAGCGATGGGTGTGGATTCCCCGCTTCCGGTACTGTCCAAGAACAATCCTCCGCTCTTTTCCTACTTCAAGCAGCTATTCGCACAGGTAACCAACCCTCCGATTGATGCAATTCGTGAGGAAGTAGTGACTGCTACCTCGGTTTATATCGGAGAAGACGGTAATATCCTGGAAGAGAAGGCTGAGAACTGCAAGGTCCTCAAAATAAACAATCCGATCCTGACCAATACGGATTTATTAAAGATTAAATATATGAAGAAGCCCGGCTTCAAGGTGGAAGTGCTTCCGATGATCTATTATAAGAATACCTCTCTGGAGAAAGCGATTGACCATCTCTGTCTGGAAGCAGACCGCTCCTATAAGGAGGGAGCCAATGTCCTGATCCTGTCCGACCGCGGTGTGGATGAGAATCATGTAGCTATTCCCTCCCTGCTTGCAGTATCGGCACTTCAGCAGCATCTGGTACGGACCAAGAAGAGAACCGCACTGGCAATGATCGTGGAAAGCGCGGAACCCAGAGATGTACATCATTTTGCCTGCCTGCTAGGTTACGGTGCCTGTGCGGTAAATCCTTATCTGGCACAGGAAACCATCCGTCAGCTGATTAACAGCAATATGCTGGATAAGGACTATTATGCTGCCGTTGATGACTATAACCATGCAGTGTTAAAGAGCATCATTAAGATCGCTTCCAAGATGGGTATCTCCACAATCCAGTCTTATCAGGGATCAAAGATCTTCGAAGCAATCGGAATCAGCAAGGAAATCATTGATAAATATTTTACCGGAACCGTGAGCCGTATCGGCGGTATCACCTTAAAGGATATGGAACGCCAGGTGGATGCCCTGCATTCCAAGGCTTTTGATCCATTGGGCTTAAACCTTGATTTAAGTCTGGACAGTGATGGTTCCCATAAGCTCCGCAGCAATAAGGAGGAGCATCTGTATAATCCAAAGACCATCCATCTGCTGCAGCAGTCTACCAGAACAGGCAGCTATGAGCTGTTCAAGGAGTATTCGAAGGAAATGACTGCAGAGCAGGAGAAGGTAAACCTGCGCGGATTACTGGATCTGAAATACCCCGAGAAGGGACTTGATTTGAATGAGGTGGAGAGCGTAGAGTCCATCGTGAAGCGGTTTAAGACCGGTGCGATGTCCTACGGTTCGATATCCCAAGAGGCACATGAAGCATTGGCAATCGCCATGAATCATCTTGGCGGTAAGTCCAACAGCGGTGAGGGCGGCGAAAGCTTAGAGCGCCTAAAGATCGGTGAAGACGGGCTGAATAAATGCTCTGCCATCAAGCAGGTAGCTTCCGGACGTTTCGGTGTCACCAGTGAATACTTAGTCAGTGCAAAGGAAATCCAGATCAAGATGGCACAGGGTGCGAAGCCCGGTGAGGGTGGTCAGCTTCCGGCGGAGAAGGTATATCCCTGGATTGCAAAGACCAGACATTCAACGCCCGGTGTAGGCTTGATTTCACCTCCGCCTCACCACGATATCTATTCCATCGAGGATTTGGCACAGCTCATCTATGATTTAAAGAATGCCAATAAAAATGCCAGAATTTCTGTCAAGCTGGTATCTGAGGCGGGTGTCGGCACCATTGCAGCCGGTGTGGCTAAGGCAGGTGCCGGTGTCATCCTGATCTCAGGCTATGATGGTGGAACCGGTGCAGCGCCCAGAACCTCCATCTACAATGCGGGACTTCCTTGGGAGCTTGGACTTGCTGAGACCCATCAGACCTTGATCATGAACGGACTCCGTTCCAAGGTGGTCATCGAGACAGACGGTAAATTACTGACCGGTCGTGATGTAGCTGTCGCAGCATTACTGGGTGCGGAGGAATTCGGTTTCGCAACCGCTCCTTTGGTAACCTTAGGATGTGTCATGATGCGTGTATGTAATCTGGATACCTGCCCTGTCGGTGTAGCAACTCAGAATCCTGAGCTGCGTAAGAGATTTTCCGGTAAGCCGGAATATGTAGAAAACTTCATGCGCTTCGTTGCAGAAGAGCTTCGTGAATACATGGCAAAGCTTGGATTTAAAACTGTTGACGAGATGGTAGGTCGTACGGATCTGCTTCTGGTGAAGGAAGCAGCTAAGAAGGACGAGAGAGCAAAGACCGTGGATTTGAATTCCATTCTCAATAATCCGTTTACGGAGGAAGTCGAGTCCTGTCATTATGATCCTTCCCAGATCTTTGATTTTGAACTGGAGAGCACAATCGATGAGAAGGTCCTCCTGAAGAAATTCAAATTATCCGAGAAGCATGCTCAGAAGATTAAGGTAAATGTAACGAATACAGATCGTACCTTCGGTACCATCCTCGGTTCCGAAGTCACCAGAAAGCATGGGACCACTCTGAAGGAAGATACGTATGTAATTGAAGCCCAGGGCAGCGGCGGGCAGAGCTTCGGAGCCTTTATCCCGAAGGGACTCACCATAGAGCTGGAAGGTGACAGCAACGATTACTTCGGTAAGGGCTTATCCGGCGGCAGGCTGGTGGCATTCCCTCCGAAGTCCAGTACCTTCAAGGCAGATGAGAATATCATTATCGGAAATGTGGCTCTGTACGGTGCAACCAGTGGTAAAGCTTTCGTCTGTGGTGTTGCCGGTGAACGCTTCTGCGTACGTAATTCCGGAGCAGTTGCAGTGGTTGAGGGTGTCGGCGACCATGGCTGTGAGTATATGACAGGCGGCAGGGTTGCGGTGCTCGGAAAGACCGGAAAGAACTTTGCAGCCGGTATGAGCGGTGGTATCGCTTATGTTCTGGATGAAGGCAATGATTTATATAAGAGATTGAATAAAGGAATGGTAACCTTTGAACCCGTTGCAGAGAAATATGATGTGCTGGAATTAAAGGATATGATTACGGAGCATGTGAAGTATACGAATTCTGCAAAGGGAAAAGAAATCCTCGAGAACTTTGCCGACTATCTTCCGAAGTTTAAGAAAATCATTCCTCATGACTATAGAAGAATGCAGCAGACAATCCTTCAGATGGAGGAAAAAGGACTTAGCAGCGAACAGGCTCAGATTGAAGCATTCTTCGCAAACATGAAGGATAAATAAGAAAGGAGGATTATTTTATGGGAAAACCAACAGGATTTATGGATTATGAAAGAGTTCAGACACATGCTGAACAACCGAAAGATAGATTAAAGCATTTTAATGAATTCCATCAACCTCTTTCCATGGAAGAAAGAAAGTGCCAGGGTGCCCGTTGTATGGAATGCGGTGTACCGTTCTGCCAGTCCGGCATGATCATCGGAGGGATGGCTTCCGGCTGTCCGCTGAATAATCTGATTCCGGAATGGAATGATTTACTGTACCGCGGAAACATGAAGATGGCCTTATCCCGTCTGATGAAGAC
>JAEZLY010000107.1 GCA_023414985.1 Bacillota bacterium
GGAGGATACCCTGATCATGGATGCCGAAGCCGGAGATTTACATATCAATCCGGATCATGCAACCATAGAGAAATATCAAAAATTACAGGAACAGCAGAGAAAGCAGCAGGAGGAACTGGCGAAAATAAATCTGTTACCCGCAGAAACCATGGACGGAAGAATCGTAAGCCTGTGTGCGAATGTGGGAAGCATCAAGGATATCAAGAAAGCTTTAGAATACCACATGGATGGCGTTGGGCTGTTCCGAAGTGAATTTTTATATATGCACAATGAGCATTTTCCCACCGAAGAAGAACAATATACGGTATATAAAGAAGCCGCTGAGCTCTGTGGTAAAGAATTGACGATTCGTACTCTGGACATCGGCGGTGATAAGGAATTGTCCTATTATGAATTCGAGAAGGAGCTGAATCCCTTCCTGGGCTGGAGAGCCATCCGTATCTCCCTGGAGCTTAAGGATATGTTCAAGACCCAGCTACGGGCGATTCTTCGGGCAAGTGCCTTCGGTACCATAAGAATCATGTTCCCGATGATCATCTCCCTAGAAGAGCTTCGGGAAGCAAAAGCTGTGCTGGAGGAATGCAAGGAAGAATTGAGGCAGCAGAAGCAGACCTTTGATTCTAAAATTGAAGTCGGTATGATGATTGAGACTCCCGCTTCTATCCTGCTGGTTGATGAGTTCGCCAGAGAAGTAGATTTCTTCAGTATCGGAACGAATGACCTGACGCAATATCTGCTGGCAGTTGACCGCGGCAATCAGAAGATATCGAATATGTATAACTCCTTCCATCCGGCTGTCATCCGCAGTATTCAGCGTGTGATTCAAGCGGGGCACAGGAATAATATTAAGGTTGGAATGTGCGGTGAATTCGCAAGTGACGAGAAGGCAGTCAGGCTGCTCTTGGGATTGGGACTTGATGAGTTCAGCATGTCGGCTGCAGAGATCCCGAATATCAAATATCTGCTCCGAAACACAACCAACATCGAAGCACAGGAGCTTGCCGAGAAAGCCTGCGAAAAGCAGACAATCCGGGAAGTCTACGAGGTGCTGGGAATCAATTGACATAAACTTTTCCATATAGTAGAGAACTCTCCGTAAGCAATACAAGACAAGGAAAACCGGCATATCACACTCAGATATGCCGGTTTTCCTTGTCTTAGATATAAATGAGTATTTACCGTTCTACTTTACAAAGGCCTATGGTCGGTTGTGTTATAAGATATAACTCAGTAATAATGCTACATTCAGTCCGGCTACAATCAGACCTACAATCCACAGAACGATCTTATTGGATGTAGTATTGGCATGCTTCCCCATGACCTTCTTTGAAGAGGTAAGATAGATCTGCAAAAAGATCGAGATGGGTAGCTGTATACTCAGAAACATCTGGGAGTATACCAGACCCTTGAAGGGATCCGTTATAAAAAAGATAACAATAGCAGAAAGTACAAGCGTGATCGTGACTCCGATTTTGGTATGGTTATCTTTGATATCATAGGGCTCCTTATAGATCCCAGCGAATATACTGCCGCCTGCCATGCCTGCGGTGATGGAGGAAGATAAACCGGAGAATAGTAAGGCTAGGGCAAAAATCACGGAAGCACCGTTGCCTAACAGTGGCTTCAGCATTTGCTGCGCCTGGCTTAATTCGGTCACATGCAGACCCTGGGTGAAGAAGGTAGAGGCAGCGACTAGAATCATTGCGCTGTTGATCGCCCAACCAATGATCATGGAGAACAGTGTATCCAGAAATTCGAATTTCAGCTGCTTCTTGATGACTGCTTCCTCCTGCAGATTCCACTGACGGCTTTGGATGACTTCCGAATGCAGGAACAAATTATGCGGCATGACCACCGCACCAAGTACACTCATGATGATCGGTATGGAACCGGCGGGAAAGCTGGGGACTACCCAGCTGGTAACCGCTTTGCCCCATTCCACATGAACAAGACACAGCTCAATCAGAAACGACAATCCGATCAGTGATACAAAACCCATGATAATCTTCTCCAGCTTCTGATAGGAGTTGGTAAAGAGCATGATCATAACAAAGGCCAATACCAGGACAGTACCAAGCTTAATCGGAATTCCGAACAGCATATTGAGAGCGATGGCACCTCCGAGGAGCTCCGCCAGTGCAGTAGAGACAGCGGCAAGGATGGCAGTAAAAAGAACCGTATTGCTTACGGCGGGTTTGATATATTTTGCTGCTGATTCAGATAAACAATTACCTGTTACAATTCCAAGATGTGCTGCATTGTGCTGCAGTAATATTAACATGATCGTGGCCAGAGTGACCATCCATAATAGCTTATAGCCATAATCTGAGCCCGCCGCAACGTTGGAGGCCCAATTACCAGGATCAATGAAGCCGACTGTAACCAACAGGCCGGGGCCGATGTATTTGAAGAAATCTAATCTTGGTTTATGATTCTTACCTAAAAAACTTTTCATAACATTACCGATACCAATGGAATTAACTCTTGATATTTTATCCTTTCTATCATGATGGTTCTATCTCTGATCTGCCTATACAAGAAAGAACATAATATATCTTCTTAGTTTTAATATAAATTATTCCATCCAATTTGTAAATAGGAATAATTATTGTTTTATAAAAAGAGGAATCACAAATGTGATTCCTCTTATCGTTATGGGAGCGCATCCAAATTACTTCTTCCAAGGAATAGACGGCATCGGTGCTCCTGTCTCCAGGAAAGTCTTCAAGCCGCATAGGATGAAGGTCCAACCGGCAGCAGCCTGCTGGAATTTTGCGCTTTCTGCATCCATATCGTGCAGTATCGTGAGCTTGGTCATCGGGCCCATCTCCTGTAATTCAAATACAACAGTGGTAGCATCTTCTGCTGTGACATCCGGTGTCTTCCAGGTGTAAGAAAGTCTTGTAAAGGGTTGAAATTCCAGGAGCTCACCCATTACCTCTGCGGTTCCCTCCGGTGTAATGACAGATACGGTGGAGCCGATCTTCCAGTCGGATTCAACTCTTCTTCCGAACCAGAATTTTTGTGTGAACTCCGGTTTGGTGAGGGATTCCCACACCTTTTCTGCACTTGCTGCGATTACTATCTGATAAATAAAACCTTTCATTTTAACCTCCTGATTAGTATTTTCCAATGCTTCCTTCAGATCATAAAGACCTTGTAAACGATGTTCTTCAAACTTACTGATCCACCTGCCGTAAATCTGTTGCAGCGGAACAGGATTAAGATAATGCAGCTTCTCTTTACCCTTCCATACCGGTATGACCAGATCAGCATCTTCCAAAATCTTAAGATGCTTCGTTACAGCCTGTCTGGTCATATCCAGTTTGGAGCTTAATTCTGTGAGGGATTGGCCGTTTCGCTCACATAATAAGTCCAAAAGGTATCTGCGTGATTTGTCACCTAAAGCATGAAATATTTTATCCATGTCATAATATTAGCAACCATTTGGTTGCATGTCAAGCATAAAATATTTATTCCAACAATCTCATAGGATATTCTGTACTTATTTCCCGGGCTTATTCCCTATTCCTAAGGCTTTAGAGCCATTTGAGATTAAATCGATCAAGAAGATGGAAATTTCCTTTGAATTTATTTAAAAAGGTATAATCTCCGTCCTGACCTAAGAGAATTTTGCAGATTTCCGCATTTTCCCGAATGAATTCAAAGACGAACACGAAGAAGGATAAGAGATTCTCGATTCCGCAAATTAATAAAAAGCCCATGGATTTTATATGATCCATGGGCTTACTCTTAATAATCTTTTCTACGGTGATATTAATACTTAATGAACTTTGATCCGGGAACGCCGCAGATACTGCATTTCTCGGGGATGGAGGTCTCGATATTGCCGCATACCGGACAGAGATAATAGAATACCTCCTCCTTCTGATCCAGGTTCTTCAACGCCTCAGTATAGAGCTTTGCATGAACCTCTTCCGCGTTCATAGCCTGACGGAAGGCAGTCATGGCATGATTCTCTCCTTCCTGCTCGGCAATTGCTAAGAATTCCGGATACATACTGGTGTATTCATGGGTTTCCCCTGCGATGGCATCCTTTAAGTTATCCTGTGTGGAATTCACTTTACCGGCCAGTTCGAACTCCTTTAGGGCGTGAAGTGTTTCTGCGTCAGCGGCAGCTCTGAATAATTTAGCCGCATTCAGAAAACCTTCTTTTTCGGCTTTCTTGGCATAGGCATTGTATTTTCTGTTCGCCTGAGATTCTCCGGCAAAGGCTGCCATAAGATTTTTTAAGGTTTTGTTATCTTCCATGTTACTTCTCCATTCTTTTCAGTCATTCTCTACGGGTTTACATGATTATCGAATTTCGGCAAACTAAGGAATTAACCTTTGTATTCAGCCATCCAAAGACCATGAAGATTACAATAAGCATAAACCTTCAGCAACTTATCATCCTCAGTTAAAGCAAATTCAAGATGAGGTTTATCATTTGGTGCGAGGGTTTTGCGCTGACCACCCTTGTCAGTCAGGATGTACACCCAGCCTATGTGATGTTCTTCAGTCATCGGATGCGGAACGGAGCCAATGTCTACAACGACGAGATTACCATCTACTTTGACTACCGGTACATGCTTTTCGACCGCAGCATCCGTAGTATTAGGAACTAATTCTGTCATTTCTTCACCGCAGCATACAAGAGGAACTCCTGCATTGTCGATCAATCCGATCGTATTCCCGCATTTTTTGCAGATGTAAAATTTCTGTTGTTTTTCCATACTTCTACACGTCCTTTCTGATTAAATATTCATTTCGGATACTATGTACGATATGGCTTTGTATCCAATAAGCGCCATACTCTGATTATACCATAAGAGGGCTGACAAATTCAATCAGAAGGATCATGAATTCGGGATGGATTTCGATTATAGCTGTAATCAAAAAAAGATGTATTTCATGTGGGCGAAACAGAGCTGAAATTATTGACTATTTTACATTAATGCGGTAAACTGAGTGCGGATACACATATTTGTAGTATAAATGGGGAAACACCCATTAATTGTCAGAAAAAGGTTTTTGTTCAATTCATTGAAGGTTTTAATTTGGTTAAAAGGGACAACACTTTTTGTCACTTTAACATAGTAGTATAATAATGAAAATCTGGAGGGAACTACAATGAAAAAACAAAGCGTTTTAAAAACAATCCTTGGTGTATGGAATACCAAGACTGTCGTAGTAATCGCCATCGGTGCGGCATTATTCGGCGTGTTGATGAACTTTGGCGGAATCACCATTGTCTCCAACACGAAGCTGACCACAGCAATGCTGATCCCGGTTATCGTAGGTGCGATGTACGGTCCTGTACCGGCTTTTGTTGCTTGTCTGGTCGGTAACACGATTGCTGACTTAATCGGCGGCTGGGGCTTTTGGTTTGACTGGTCCATCGGTAACGGTGTATTAGGTTTTCTTGTCGGTCTGCTTCCTCTTTATGGTGCACGTATTAATGACGGTATCTTTAAAGTAAAACACGCAGTCATCTATTCCATTATCTGTATTCTCGGAAATGCTTTGGCTTTCGGTGTAATCACTCCGCTTTTGACAACAGCTTTCTACGGCGGCGAGCTCGAGGTAACCTTTGTACAGGCACTGGCCGGCGGAATTGGTAATACGGCAATTCTGATCATCCTTGGTATCCCGATCATCATTGCACTTGCAAAACGTAATGCACGCAGCAATAACTTAAAAATTGACGAGAAAGAAGAGTAATTTACATAAATGAGAAAACCCATAGTTGAATTTAAAGATTTTGGATTTCAATATAAAAAGCAGACTGAACCTACCCTCTTCGATATCAATTTAACCATCTATGAGGGTGAAAAGGTTTTGCTTTTAGGCCCCAGCGGCAGCGGCAAATCAACCCTTGCTAACTGCATCAACGGTTTAAATCCTTTTTCTTACGATGGTATCATTACGGGTTCCTGCAAAATTGCTGGCATAGAGACTAAGTCTGCCAGCATTTTTGCTTTAAGCAAAGTAGTCGGAACCGTATTGCAGGATTCCGATGCCCAGTTTGTGGGACTTTCCGTAGGTGAGGATATTGCATTTTCGCTGGAGAATGAAAGCATGCCAAGGAAGGAAATGCTTCCCAAGGTACAGAAAGCAAGTGAACTTGTGGGGATGCAGGAATTTCTTCTGCATGTTCCTTATGAGCTGTCCGGAGGACAGAAGCAGAAGGTGGCACTGGCAGGCGTTATGCACGACAATGTGAATCTGCTGATTTTTGATGAGCCTCTGGCAGCGCTTGACCCGAAGATGGGGATGATCGCGGTTGAACTGATCGACAGAATACACTCCGAGCAGAGAAAAACGGTTATCATCATCGAGCACAGATTGGAGGACGTATTGTATCGTCCCTTGGATAGAGTAGTTCTGATGGATCAGGGTAGAATCGTATTCAATGATACCCCGGACAAGCTGCTGGCATCGGATTACCTGACCAGGTACGGAATCCGTGAGCCTTTATATATCAAGGCGATGAAATATGCCGGTTGTAACTTTGTAGAGGGACAATTTTTATCCGATATCTCGACGATGGATCTGTCACCATTCCGGGAAAAGCTGAACAGGAAGCAAGCCCTGGAGATAGAGAAATATGATCCGAAGATGGGAGAAGAGCTCTTAAAAGTCGAACATGTCTCCTTCTCCTACGGAGAGGAAGAAGTTCTGCACGATATCACCTTTACAGTCCATCAGGGAGAAAGACTTGCTTTTGTCGGTAAGAACGGAGCCGGTAAGAGCACCATGGCCAAGCTGATCTGCGGAATCAAGCGTCCGACGAAAGGAGAAATCCTGATTCGAGGCGCGAATTATCTGCAGCTATCCATGAAGGAAATCGGAGAGAAAATCGGGTATGTCATGCAAAATCCCAATCAGATGCTGGTAAAGGACATTATCCGGGAGGAAGTGGAGCTGGCTCTGGTACTTCGCGGGAAGAGCAAACAGGAAATCGACGAAGCCGTAAAGAAGGCACTGAAGATGTGCGGCCTATGGGGTATGCGTAATTGGCCCGTCTCGGCAGTCAGCTACGGACAGAAGAAGCGAGTCACAATCGCTTCCATTCTCGTGCTTCAGCCGGAGATCATCATTCTCGACGAGCCGACGGCAGGACAGGATTATTTCCACTATACAGAAATCATGAACTTCCTGGACGAACTGAATAAAAATTACGGTATCACCATAATCTTTATCACCCATGACATGCACCTCGCAATCCAATATACAGATCGGGCAGTGGTTTTTGCAGAGGGTGAGCTGATTGCCGACGACACTGTCTACAAGGTTCTTGCAGATAACGAGGCAATTGAGAAGGCCAACCTAAAGCAGACCTCTCTCTTTACCTTAGCGAAGCGTCTTGGATTTAGTCCGGAAGAATATATCGAGCACTTTATTGCATACGAAAGGATGAGTAAAGAACATGAACAATCAACTGCTGATTAATCTGGTTCCCGGTGATACTTTGCTGCATCAGCTGACCGGAAAGACAAAGGTACGCCTATTCATCATCCTTCTCGTCTTTATCATCATGTCCTTTGACTTAAGGCTCTTGCTGCCGCTGGGAATCATCAGTCTGATTGGATTGATTTCCTTAAAGCCAAAGTGGAAGACTTTAAAATACTTTTTTATCATTGCGGGAATCATGAACTTAATTAATATTGTGCTCTTTTGGCTCGTAAATCCGAATTGCGGTGCGTTCTGGTGCGGAGGAAGCAGTACGGTGCTGCTGCCCATGGCCGGGCGGTACTTTATCAGTGCAGAGACGGTCTGGTATCTGTCCATCCGTTTCCTGAAGATGATGGTATCCCTGATCGTATCCATGACCTTTATCCTGTCAATCACACCATCGGAGCTGGCAGCAGGATTATATTCTGTTAAAGTTCCTTATAAGATCTGTACGGTATTCTCTATCGCCTTCCGTTATATCCCGGACATCGGCAGGGACTATGAAAATATTAAGATTTCCATGCAGGTCAGAGGGGTGGAGATGGATCCGAAGAAGGCTTCCGTTATGACCAGATTAAAGCAGAATGTATTAATCCTGGTTCCTTTAATTATCACCTCCTTCGATCGGGTTGGCAACATTGCCAACGCCATGGATCTTCGAGGGTATGGAAGGGATAAGACCAGAACCTATTACAGTGAGCATGAGGAGGGAAAGGCAGATCAGGTATTTAAGGTTATTTATATTCTGCTTTTACTGTTCTGTACCTATTGGATTATTACAAAGAATCTGATGCCGCAGCCGATGAAGATGTGGTATCCCTTCACTTGAGGATGAGAATATGGATTACATAGCTGATATCATCCATGATATTTCAGAGTTCGTCAAGCTTCCTACGGTATATGATCCGGACACGGTTGCCGAGGGAATGCCTTATGGCAGATACGTGGCGCTTGGATACGAATGGATGAAAGAGAAAGCGAAGAAGGATGGCTTTGAAGTACTGGAGTATGACGGTCATGT
>JAEZLY010000163.1 GCA_023414985.1 Bacillota bacterium
CCATGAAGGAGCAGCTTCGCTTCGCTATGTCATACTGGCATACATTAACCTATATGGGTAATGATCCGTTCGGTGGTTCCACCATGCATCGTGATTGGGACAGCACTGAGGATGCCATGAAGAAAGCGAAGGAAAGAGTTCATGCAGCATTCGAATTTATGGAGAAGATGCAGATTCCTTTCTTCTGCTTCCATGACCAGGATATTGCTCCCAGAGCAGCTACACTGGAAGAGACCAATAAGAGATTAGATGAAATCGTTGCTGTAATTAAGGAAGAGATGGCTCGTACCGGAATCAAATGTTTATGGGGAACCACCAATGCCTTCAGCGATGACCGTTTCGTACACGGTGCAGGTACCTCCTGCAACGCAACTGTATTTGCATATGCTGCAGCTCAGATTAAGAAGGCTATGGAGATCACCAAGGAATTAGGTGGTGTGAACTATGTATTCTGGGGCGGTCGTGAAGGCTATGAGACCTTACTCAACACCGATACCGGTTTAGAGCTTGACAACTTAGCAAGACTGCTTCAGATGGCAGTTGATTATGCAAAGGAAATCGGCTTCACAGGCCAGTTCTTAATCGAGCCCAAGCCGAAGGAACCGACAAAGCATCAGTATGACTTTGATACAGCTACTGTACTTGCTTTCTTAAGAAGATACAATCTGCAGGATTATTTCAAGATGAACATTGAAGCAAACCATGCAACCTTAGCTCAGCATACCTTCCAGCATGAGCTTAATATGTCCAGAATCAACGGCGTACTTGGTAGCGTTGATGCCAACACCGGCGATCCGATGCTTGGCTGGGATACTGACCAGTTCCCTACCAACGTATATGACACTACTCTGGCCATGTATGAAGTTATGTTACAGGGCGGCTTCACCAAGGGCGGTTTAAACTTTGACTCCAAGGTACGCCGTGCTTCCTTCCAGGACGATGATTTATTCTATGCATATATTGCAGGTATGGACGCATTTGCTAAGGGCTTCAAGGTTGCTGCAAAGCTTCTTGAGGACGGTGTATTCGAGAACTTCAAGGCTGAGCGTTATGCAAGCTACAAATCCGGTCTCGGCAAGGATATCGTAGAAGGCAAGGTAGGTTTCAAGGAGCTCGAGGCGTATGTTATGAAGAACGGCTCAACTCCCAATACCTCCGGCAGACAGGAAATGCTGGAAAGCATCTTAAACCAGTACATTCTGGAGACAAAATAATCGAATTATAAAATATAGGAAAGCACCTCATTTCTGGTTGTTGGAAATGAGGTGCTTTTTTATATCCTGTCTATGGATAATTCGATTATGAGAGATTTCTGACGCTCTGCCCACGGAAGATATATTTTTCAGATAGGTCTTCCATATTGGTAGCTGCTATCTTGGGGAGAGAACGGGGATCGAATAAGGAATAATTGAGTGCTGGTTTTACTGCAATCTGTTCAAATTCGATCGGAAGTCCTGCCGAGGTATAGAAACTGATGCCATTCTGCAGCTGAAAGTGGAGATGAGGCTCGGAACTATTACCGGAATTGCCGCAAAGGGCAAGACATTGGCCTCGACTTACCTTATCACCGCACTTGACACGGATACTGCCGGGACTCAGATGAGCCAGTAAGCTGTATTCTCCTTCCGCGTGGCGGAGCAGCAGGTGATTGCCTCTAATGTCTTTGGCGGAGCAATCGACTTGGCCATTGGCGGATAGAATACTATCCGGATAATCGGTACCAACCTCAACGACTTCCCCGTCAGCAGGAGCCAGAACCTCTTTTCCATAACAGTAATAACTGCTTACATCAGTTACGGAACCCGAATGACTCTTTCCATTATCGTCAAGAATCAGAAAATCATAAGCATAACGCTGTGAGGGCATACTCCAGGAATGAGAATAAGTTTGAACCGGCCCCCCATTCACTACGACCCAGCTGCCATGAAGGGGAAGAGAATACCTTATCCTGCAATGATAGTTGTTTATATTCGGAATTGCTTTGCCATATCGAAGCGGTACAATAAGCATTCCCCATAGCTGTCGGAGTGATTGAAGAAATACCGGAAAATTATAAAAAATTTCAATCAGTCCGAAGAGCCAAAACAACCATAAATAATCAAAAAGCTTAAAGGGTACGAACAGGCTTGGAAGACCCAATAGTCCCAGATATTTGATTTTTCCGCAAAAGTGAATAAAACGTTTCATTCTTCAACCCCCTCTTGAAATGAAAATAAATCCTCTACCGAACAGGAAAAGACCTTGGCAATGTCCATGGCAAGCTTAAGTGACGGATTATAGCGGCCTTTTTCCAGATTGATTATTGTTTCCCGCCGGACACCGACAAGAGCGGCAAGCTCATCCTGAGTCATATTGTATTTTGCTCTGTATTCACGCATCCTTGTAACTAAAACCATGATCAACACCCCCGTTGTTCTTTTACTTCATAAACAAGAAGCGCGATGGTGAAGACAAACACAGAAACGACATAGCTGGCAGCTACAACGGCTGTACCGGATAGAACATCAGGCAGCAGGACATGAATGGCAGCAGCAAGACCGACAGCAGCAACTCCGGAAAAGAAGCCCATACTGGCTGCCTTTCTGACGTTTTCCATAAAGAGCTCATCCGGTATTACAAAGAAATATCTGATATAGTAAGCAAATCCAAAGAACCCTGAGAGTGGACGATTTGTTATCAGTCCAAGCACTCCGAGCAGTGCTAACAGCGATAAAAAGCCTAATTTATTACTTTTCATAACATCCTCCGTAATGTGATATATTTATAACATTTTGTTGTAAATATATCACCATCAAGAACGAATGTCAACCAAAATTTAGAAAAAAAGCCTTAAATGTAAAGCGAGATGCCATTTTGTAAAGTGAGGTGCAATCTTTGTAACTGACAATTGAATATTTGTAGGCGAAATGCCACATTTGTAACTGAAATGCAGTTTTTGTAAACGACAGGCTACA
>JAEZLY010000186.1 GCA_023414985.1 Bacillota bacterium
TTCCCTGTTAAGTCTGAACAGCTGCATGTACATGAAGACAGACTGTATCTATTGCCGGAAGGCCTGCCGGAGCTGAAGGGTTTACGAATACTCAGGCAGGGATTGCTGCTCGGAGAGATGAAGAAGCTGCGTTTTGAACCTTCCCAGGCTCTTGCGTGTGCTCTGACCGTACAGGATTACGATAAGATCCTCCGTCTGGAGGCAGACGATCAAAATGTCATCCGCTATCTGAAATGTGAAGCAATTGAACCGGAAGGCATCCGGGAGGACGGCTGGTATCTGGTCTGTGTCGGAGAGTATCCATTGGGATGGCTGAAGGCCGCAAAGAACAGTTATAAGAATAAGTATCTGCCAGGCTGGAGATGGGTATGATACTAGCATAAATCGGAAGGTTGGGAATACCATGGCAGAACAGCTTCGGCTCGATAAATATCTTGCAGATATGGGCATCGGAACCAGAAGCGAGATTAAGACCTACATTCGTAAGGGTCGGGTAAAGATCAATCAGGAGCCCTGTAATAAGCCGGAACAAAAGGTGCAGCCGGGTAAGGATATCATTACCTTTGATGAGGCTCCGGTCGGCTATGTCAAATATCAATATATTATGCTGCATAAACCGGCAGGGGTAGTATCAGCAACTACGGACAAAGTCAGCAGGACAGTTCTGGATTTGATTAAGGATCAGAAGTGCAAGGAGCTTTTTCCTGTAGGCAGGCTCGATAAGGATACGGAAGGACTGCTATTGATCACAAACGACGGAGAACTGGCTCATCAGCTGCTTTCCCCGAAGAAACATGTAGATAAGGTATATTTTGCAAGAGTAAAAGGCAGAGTAACCACGGAGGATGCTGAAGCTTTTATAAAAGGAGTCGATATCGGCGAGGAACGTGTCACACTGCCTGCATATTTAAAGATACTTTGCTCGGATGAACTGTCCGAGATTGAGCTGACAATACAAGAAGGGAAATATCATCAGGTGAAGCGGATGTTCGAGGCTGTCGGTAAGGAAGTCCTTTATCTGAAACGGTTGTCCATGGGCAGCCTGGTACTGGATGAAAGTCTTAAGCCCGGAGAATACCGGGAGCTGACGGATGAGGAACTGGTTGCATTAAAATTTGAAGAGTAGAGGAAACAGTACATCAGAAAATATCGATGATTAGATTTTTTACAAATAGAGACCAACAGAGACAGGTAAGTGTACAATTGATACAACTAAGCTTTGCACGAGGTTGTAATGGATTAAAGGAGAATTCATGTTAAAAGACACAGAAGCGGTAATTTTTGACTTGGACGGAACATTGGTGGATTCCATGTGGATGTGGAAGAGCATTGATATAGAGTATCTCGGCAAATTTGGCATTCCTATGCCGGAGGATTTGCAGCATTGTATCGAAGGAATGAGCTTTTCTGAAACAGCGGTTTACTTTAAAGAAAGGTTTCAGCTTCCGGATAGCCTGGAACAGATTAAGAGTGACTGGAACAGTATGGCTTGGGAGAAATATCGGAATGAAGTTCCTTTAAAAGAAGGCGTGGAGGAATTCTTAGCATATTTACGACAGAATAATATAGCGGCCGGAATTGCTACCAGCAACTCCAGAGAACTGGTGGACTTAATCATAGAAAGACATGACTTAAAGGGTTATTTTTCTTCGATCCGAACCTCCTGCGAGGTAGCGAAGGGCAAGCCATCTCCTGATATCTATCTGCTGGTGGCAGAGGATTTGGGAGCTGCTCCTGAAAAATGTCTCGTTTTTGAGGATGTTTTGCAGGGTGTTATGGCAGGAAAGAATGCCAATATGAAGGTATGTGCCGTCTATGACGAATATTCGGAGCGAGATCGTGAGGAGAAGAGAAAACTCGCGGATTATTATGTGAATTCTATCTCAGAGGTACTTGAGCTTTTATAATATATATCTTTTTAATTTTTCTTTCATAATATTAAGCTTTTGAAATAATATGAGGACAGAATATGAGAACAAATAATATAGCACTTGCATTAAGAAAAAGAACCATTGTTTTCTGATGAGAGAACTGAACAATGAATAATGGATTACAGAAAAATATTATGTTAACTTTGGAGAATTATAATGAAGCAATTCTACGTACAACAGAATGAAGCAGGGCAGAGACTGGACAAGCTGCTGGCCAAATTATTGAATAAGGCACCCAAAAGCTTTATCTATAAGATGCTGCGGAAAAAGAACATCACCTTGAACGGAAAAAAGGCGGATGGTTCTGAGAAGCTATTGGTTCAGGATGAAATCAAGCTGTTCCTGTCAGATGAGACCTATGCCCAGTTCTCGGAAGAAGTTGAGACTACGATTGTAGAACACAACCTGGATATCATCTATGAGGACCAACATATCCTGATCGTCAATAAACCCCTCGGTGTTCTTTCCCAGAAGGCCGAGAAGGAGGATGTGTCCATGGTGGAATACATTATATCCTACCTGCTTTCCTCCCATCAGATGACCAAAGAACAGCTGGTCAGCTTTAAGCCAGCGGTATGTAACCGTCTGGATCGGAATACCGGTGGTATCCTGATTGCCGGTAAATCCTTGCTGGGACTGCAGGAGATGGCAAAGTTGTTAAAGGATCGATCCCTCGAGAAATACTATCTTTGCATCGTAAAAGGAAAGGTAGAAGAGAAAAAAAGGATTGAGGGTTATCTTAGTAAAGATGAGGAGAAGAATCAGGTCAAGATCTATCTAAAACAGATGGACAATACGGAATATATCTGTACGGAATATGAACCAATCGCTTATTCCAAGGCCGTAGAGACGGAGCGCAGTGAACTGACTGCAGAGGAAGCACTGGGAAGCTATACGTTACTCCGTGTTAAGCTGATCACCGGCAAGTCTCACCAGATCCGTGCTCATCTGGCCAGCATCGGGCATCCGATTGTAGGGGATTTTAAATATGGAAGCCAGAAAACCAATCATTATTTTAAGAAGAATTACGGCTTATCTTCACAGCTGTTACATTCCCATCAGATCGTAATACCGAAGCTTAACGGAGAATTATCTTATTTATCCGGTAAGAGCTTTACGGCAGAGCTTCCGGAACAGTTTGAGAAGGTAAAAAATGAGCTTTTTACCGATACGAAAGAAAGAGCTGCAAGTAAGCAAATATAGTTCATGATTCAAGCAATCCATGTAAGTCTGGCTATATACCCTTGTTTATGATACAAGACTATATATATAAGTTAGAAGATATAAGTGTCAGGCTAAAGATATTAGTTAGAGGATGCTATTACTAAGGCTATCATGTGAATTTAGGGAGGGATCGGAGATGCCGTCATGGAATTCCCGGGGCTTACGTGGCTCTATGCTGGAGGAAATGATCAATTTTACAAACAGCAAATACCGTGAAAAGGGACTGGCTTTAATACAAAAGGTTCCTACACCGATTACTCCGATCAACATTGATAAGGAGAACCGGCATATCACACTTGCTTATTTTGAACAGAAGAGTACCGTAGACTACATTGGCGTCGTTCAGGGGATTCCAATCTGTTTTGATGCTAAGGAATGTGCTCTGGATACCTTCAGTATGAACAATGTTCATGAACATCAGATTGCCTTTATGAAGGAATTCGAGGAACAGAACGGGATAGCATTTCTTCTGATCTATTTTAAAAAGAAGGAAATCTATTATTATCTGACCTTCGACAGACTCTATGAATTCTGGGAAAGAGCAGTGAATGGAGGAAGGAAAAGCTTCCGATATGAGGAGCTGGACCTTGAGTATCAGATCCCAATTCAAAGCGGTGCTTGGATCCATTACCTTCCGACCCTTCAGCAGGATCTGGAAAGAAGAGAGCTTACATAACTAAAATGTAATGTTGATTTTAGGTTGACATTATAAAAAATATAAATTATAATGAAAAAACATATTTAGTATGGTAGCGAATTATCACGTTACCATACTAAAGTAGCATTTGGGACTATATTACTCAAAGGCTAAGCATACAACATATAAAAGAAAGGCTTGGTGTTACTATGAAGGACAAATTGCTACATACACCTGAAGGAGTCAGAGACATCTATAATACAGAATGCACAACGAAGTTGATGCTGCAGAATAAGCTCCATCATGTATTGGAGCATTATGGCTTTCGCGACATCCAGACTCCAAGCTTCGAATTTTTTGATATTTTCAGCCAGGAACGCGGGACGGTGGAATCCAAGGATATGTACAAATTCTTTGACCGGGAGGGAAATACACTGGTATTACGGCCGGATATCACCCCTTCCATCGCCCGGTGCGTAGCGAAGTATTATAAAGAGGAGGAGCTTCCGATCCGACTCAGCTATATCGGAAATACCTTCATTAATAATTCAAGTTATCAGGGGAAACTGAAGGAGGCAACACAGCTGGGTGCAGAGCTGATGAATGACGGCAGCAT
The DNA here is from genome assembly GCA_023414985.1 of Bacillota bacterium. Classification (GTDB taxonomy): domain Bacteria; phylum Bacillota; class Clostridia; order Lachnospirales; family Lachnospiraceae; genus Mobilitalea. The sequence continues at coordinate 4,409 of JAEZLY010000186.1, forward strand.
TGAAGCTGATGCGGAGCTGCTGGCTCTGACGATCGAATGCCTCTTACAATCCGGCTTAAAGGAATTTCAGTTGGAAATCGGATATGCCGATTTCTTCCGGGCTTTAATAGAAAAAGCAGGGATTACCGAAGAGGAAGAGATTACGAATCTTCGGGTACTGATTGCAAAGAAGAATATGTTCGGTGTCGAAGAGATTATTAAAGAAAAGAATATGAGCGAGGAGCTGAAGGAAATCTTTCTGAAGCTTCCGGAGCTATTCGGAACCTTGGATATCTTAAGCTACGCCAAAGGGCTGACAACAGATGCAAGAGCAAACAAAGCAATTGAACACCTGGAAAAGTTATATGAGATCATGGAGGAATACGGTTATGAGAAATACATTTCCTTCGATCTTGGTATGCTAAGTCAGTATAATTATTATACCGGGATCATATTTAAGGCATATACCTATGGCACCGGAGATGCTGTTGCAACAGGCGGAAGATATGATAACCTGGTAGTGCAGTTCGGTAAGGAATGTCCTGCGATTGGCTTAGCAATCGTGATTGACCAGCTTATGCTTGCCCTATCCCGGCAGAAGCTGTTGGAGGAACCGGAAGCATCCGATACCCTGATCCTATATACGGAGAATTACCGCAGACAGGCAATAGCCCTGGCAAAGCATTTCCGTGAGGGAGGCATCAATAGCATACTACAGATGTCGAACGATAATAGAAAGCCGGAGGACTATGCTGCCTATGCAAAGCGGATGAATATCGGCGGGATCTTATATCTGGATAATGATGATGAGATTAAGGTCATGGATATCTCGGCCGGCACCCTGCAGGCTGCGAAGATGCATGAATTTCTGAATTAATAGTGGTAAATCCTCTATAGAACAGGAGAATTGGTATGAGATATATTACGATAGCCCTGGCAAAGGGACGTCTGGCATTAAATACATTGGAGATGCTTGAAAGGATAGGGGTAACCTGTGAAGAGCTTAAGGATAAAAGCTCCCGTAAGCTGATTTTTGTAAATGAAGAGCTGAAGCTGAAGTTCTTCCTGGCAAAAGCCAATGATGTACCTACCTATGTGGAATACGGCGCGGCCGATATCGGTGTCGTCGGAAAGGATACCATCCTTGAGGAAGGACGGAAGATGTATGAGGTAGTTGATCTGGGACTCGGTAAATGCAGGATGTGTGTGGCAGGTCCCGCATCAGCGAAGGAACTTTTACAGCATGGGGAACTGATTCGGGTAGCGACGAAGTATCCGTATATCGCAAAGGATTATTTCTATAATAAGAAGCATCAGACAGTGGAGATTATCAAATTGAACGGTTCCATCGAGCTGGCTCCGATTGTAGGACTATCCGAAGTGATTGTTGATATCGTGGAGACCGGGTCAACACTTCGAGAGAATGGATTGGAAGTCCTTGAGGAAATCTGTAATCTTTCAGCCAGAATGGTTGTGAACGAAGTCAGCATGAAGATGGAGCATGAGCGTATCACCAAGATGATCAAGGATCTAAAGGAAGCAGTCGCAGGGAAGATATAAAATCTAACTACTTCACAGTATGCAAACTGCGAAGCATACATATTTCATCACTGTTGATTTTCTCCTAAATTAATTTTTGTAAAGTCAAATCGATCTTGAAGGTTAGAAATTATATAAAATCATAAAATAGTACAGTAGGAAGGGTGGGAAATTCCATGAAAAGAATAAATCTGAACAGTGAAACAAAGAAGAATATATTGGAGAATCTTTTGAAAAGAAGCCCAAATCAATACGAGGAATATGCCAAGGTTGTGGCTGATATCTTAAATGAAGTCAGAGCTAACAAGGATGAGGCGTTATTTGAATTTACAAGACGCTTTGATAAAGCAGAGCTGACCAAGGAGATCTTGCGTGTAACCAACGAGGAAATTGAGGAAGCTTATACTAAAGTAGCTCCTGAGGTTCTTGCAGTCATTCGCAAGGCAATCGTTAATATTGAAACCTATCACAGCAAGCAGAAGCAGTACAGCTGGTTCGACACGACTGAGAATGGAACGATCCTCGGACAAAAGGTGACTCCGATCGAAGCAGTGGGAGTCTATGTTCCGGGTGGAAAGGCAGCATATCCGTCCTCCGTATTGATGAACGTAATACCGGCTAAGGTAGCCGGAGTAAAGAGAATTGCCATGACCACGCCCTGCGGCAGGGATGGAAAGGTAACACCTGGAACCTTAGTCGCTGCTAAGGAAGCAGGAGTTACTGAAATCTATAAGGTGGGTGGAGCACAGGCGATTGCCGCTCTGGCTTATGGTACGGAAAGCATTGCAAAGGTTGATAAAATCGTTGGCCCGGGAAATATCTATGTAGCACTTGCCAAGAAAGCGGTTTACGGTCATGTCAGTATCGATTCCATTGCAGGACCCAGTGAGATTCTGGTGCTGGCAGATGAGACGGCGAATCCAAGATATGTGGCTGCAGATCTGCTTTCCCAGGCGGAACATGATGAACTGGCTTCCGCTATCCTGATTACCACCAGCAGCGAGCTGGCGGAGAAGGTGTCTGAAGAGGTGGATCTTTTTGTGACACAGCTGTCCCGTAAAGAGATTATAGAAAAATCCTTAGATAACTATGGCTATATCATGGTGGCGGAGACTTTGGAGGAAGCGGTTGAAGCTGCCAATGAGATCGCGTCCGAGCACCTGGAAATCATGATGAAGGATGCCTTTATGGTAATGACAAAGATTAAGAATGCAGGGGCAATCTTTATCGGTGAGTATTCCAGCGAACCGCTTGGAGACTATATGGCAGGCCCGAACCATATTCTTCCGACCAATGGAACCGCAAAATTCTTCTCACCTCTCGGTGTGGACGATTTTATTAAGAAGTCAAGCATCATCTCTTATTCGAGAGAAGCATTGGAGCCGATCTATCGTGACATCGTTACCTTTGCAAACTCGGAAAGCCTTACAGCACATGCTAATTCCATTGCTGTAAGATTTGAATAAAGTTTGACATTTATTTCACTTAATGTATAATAATATCATCAGCGGGAGGTAAGAAAACTGTTGATGAAAGCCTCGAATGGAAGGAATGAGACAGATGAATATCAGAGAAGCTGTTGTGAACCGACAAACCAAGGAAACTGATATCAGTATGGAATTTACCGTAGATGGAACCGGGAAAGCCCAGATAGAGACAGGTATCGGCTTCTTTAATCATATGCTCGAGAGCTTTGCCCGTCATGGCTTTTTTGATCTGAAGTTGGCTGTGAAGGGGGATTTATATGTGGACTCCCATCATACAGTGGAGGATACAGGAATTGTACTTGGTCAGGCCATCAGAAAAGCCCTTGGAGAGAAGCAGGGAATAAAACGTTATGGTTCCTTTCTGCTTCCGATGGATGAGACTTTGGTATTATGCGCAATCGATCTGTCCGGCCGTCCTTATCTGGCTTTTGATGTTGATTTTACAGTGGAAAAGGTAGGATATCTTGAAACGGAACTGGTTAGGGAATTTTTCTATGCAATTTCCTATAATGCAGGCATGAATTTACATATCAAAAAACTCAGCGGAGATAATAATCATCATATTATTGAGGCTGTTTTCAAAGCCTTTGCGAAAGCGTTGGATGAGGCCTGTTCAGTTGACGAACGTATTCAGGGGGTATTATCCACGAAGGGTTCCATCGAATAGAGCATATTTTTGAAAGGCAAAGGGTTGAAGCAATGAAATTGTTTCCGGCAATTGATATAAAAAACGGACAGTGTGTCAGACTGAAACAGGGAAGCTTTCAGGAGGTACTGATATATTCTGACGTTCCTTTAAAGATAGCAAAACAATGGGAAGCTTGCGGAGCTTCCTTTATCCATATTGTGGATCTGGATGGTGCACTCGCAGGACACTCTGTCAATGATGAGGTTATAAAAAGTATCGTGGAAGAAATCAATATCCCGATTCAAGTAGGCGGCGGGATCCGTACGATTCAGGATATTGAGAATAAGCTTACTCTGGGTGTAGAGCGTGTCATCATCGGTACGAAGGCCGTTAAAGAGCCGGCATTTATTAAGGAAGCGATAACCTTATTCGGTGCGGAGCATATCGTAATCGGCATTGATGCCAAGGACGGAATGGTCGCCATAGAAGGCTGGGAGAAGGTTAGTAATTATCAGGCAGTGGAACTCGCTTTAGAGATGAAAAGCTATGGAGTGAAGACCATTGTTTATACGGATATTTCTAAGGACGGCATGCTGCAGGGACCGAATATTATTCATACGAAAGAGCTGGCAGAAGCCACCGGTCTCGATATCATTGCCTCCGGCGGAGTTTCTTCCATGAAGGATCTGGAACTTTTGAAGGAAAATAAGATTTACGGAGCAATTGTCGGTAAAGCTTTATATGAAAACCGCATTGATTTAAAGACTGCGGTTCAGATGATAGAGAAAAACGTTAGATAATAAGATAAAGATAGGTATCGTTTAGATAACGAAGCATTTCGCATACATTCAGGAACAATTCTCAGGAGGTAACCAACATGTCTTACAAGAAAATCATTCCCTATATCAATGCCGAAAATGAAATTGCCGCGAAGGTAATCCAGTTGGCAAAGGATTATTCCTATGGGGGTGCGGACGAACTGTTCGTATATAATTATTCTAAGGATGAAAAATCCAGAGAAGAATTTCTGACCCTGGCCAAGGAGCTGGCCAAGGAAGCTGATATCCCTTTTCTGATCGGTTGTTATGTGGATCGACTGGAGGATATTAAAAAGGCTGTTTACACCGGTGCAGATGCGGTCGTAGTTAAATATACTCTTCTGAATAAGAAAGAACTTCTTAAGGAAGCCGCGGAGCGGTTCGGTTCAGATAAGATTATTGTTGAACTGGATATGATGGAATGCTTGGATACGGAAGAGGATTTATGCCATATCCTGTCAGAGGATAAGGTAGGTAAGGTCCTATTAAAGCATGTTGCTTTATCCGAGAATACAAAGCATAAGATTGAACAGTCACCGATCCCCGTAATTATCCGGGACAGTCTGATCCGAAATGATATCAGCAGCCTTTTGGGACTGTCCAATGTAGTCGGTGTTGCCACTAATTTTTATGAGAATAAGGATATCATGAAAGCAAAGCATGCAGTAAAATCGGAAGGGATTGAAGTGAATTCCTTTGAAAGCAAGCTTGCCTTCACGGATTTTAAGCTCGGAGAGAACGGATTAATTCCCGTTATCATACAGGATTATCGCTCGAATGAAGTATTAATGCTTGCGTATATGAACGAGGAAGCATATAATAAAACTGTTGTGACCGGACGGATGACATATTATTCTAGAAGCCGTCAGAGCCTTTGGACCAAAGGGGAGACCTCGGGACATTTCCAGTATGTAAAGGAACTTACGCTGGATTGTGACAAGGATACGATTCTCGCCAGAGTGCTTCAGGTTGGGCCAGCCTGCCATACCGGCAGTAACAGCTGCTTCTTCAATGAACTGGTGAAAAAGGAATATAAAAATATCGATCCCTTCCATGTATTCAAGGATGTTTATGAGGTCATCCTTGACCGCAGAAGAAATCCCAAGGAAGGCTCCTATACCAATTATCTGTTCGACAAGGGATTGGATAAGATCCTGAAGAAATGCGGTGAGGAAGCCACGGAGATCGTTATTGCCGCCAAGAATCCCGGTGCCGAGGAGCTCCGCTATGAAATTGCGGATTATCTGTATCATCTGATGGTATTGATGGCGGAATGCGGACTGGACTGGGAGGATATCACCACAGAGCTGGCTCATAGAAAATAAGAAAAATGCATTTTTCGAGGATGCTGCACGCAACCCGAAAAGCCAAGGAAAAATAGGATATTAGGAGGCAATCTACGTGCAAACATATGGTGTAAATGAATTAAGAAGAATGTTTTTGGAGTTTTTTGAAAGCAAGGGACATCTTGCCCTGAAAAGCTTTCCTTTGATTCCTCATAATGATAACAGCTTATTACTGATCAATTCCGGTATGGCGCCTTTGAAGCCGTATTTTACCGGACAGGAGATCCCACCGAGAAAGCGTGTCACCACCTGTCAGAAATGTATCCGTACCGGAGATATTGAAAATGTAGGTAAGACCGCAAGACACGGTACCTTCTTTGAGATGCTCGGCAACTTCTCCTTCGGAGATTATTTCAAACATGAGGCGATTGCCTGGTCCTGGGAATTCATGACTGAGGTGGTTGGACTAGATAAAAATCGTCTGTATCCGTCTGTATATGAAAAAGATGATGAGGCTTTTGAGATCTGGAATAAAGAAATCGGAATACCTGCTGATCGTATCTTCCGTATGGGAAAAGCCGATAATTTCTGGGAGCATGGTGCAGGCCCTTGTGGACCCTGTTCCGAGATCTATTATGACCGCGGTGAGAAATACGGCTGTGGCAAGGAAGGCTGTACCGTAGGCTGTGATTGTGATCGTTATATTGAGGTATGGAATAACGTATTCACCCAGTTTAATGGTGATGGTAATGGAAATTACACAGAGCTTGAGAATAAAAACATTGATACCGGAATGGGTCTTGAAAGACTTGCTACCGTAGTTCAGGATGTAACCTCCATCTTTGATGTGGATACCATGAAAGCAATTCGCGATAAGGTATG
>JAEZLY010000197.1 GCA_023414985.1 Bacillota bacterium
CCCCTGCAGGATACTCATTTTACTGGTATCGAGATTTATAAACCAACAACAGGTATGCCTTACGCAACCTGTTTACATAAGTTTGAATTCAGCCATATCTGGCAATAAATTCAAGGCTGCCGCAAAATCAACATATCTCAGAAATATGAATTTTGCAACAGCCTTCTCAATATTATTATGTAATTTTAATAAATGCCTTTATTTTCTGATATAAGTAATCACACAAGCCCCCGGCCCCGCATGGGTTCCGACAACGCAGCCTACCGGATAGAGTCCGCTCTCTGACAAATGATATTTATTTACAGCGCTGTCCATAAGAAGCCGGGCTTTACTCTCTTCCGCGGTATAGCCGAAGTAGACCGGGAATCGTGTATCAATAGTACCCTGCTCGTCTATGAACTCAAGCAGCCGGGCAATTGCTTTGTTCGCGCCTCGTTCCTTTCCAAGAACTCCGATGGCACCGTCCTTCAGGGTTATAATCGGTTTAAAGTTGAGCAAAGATCCGAGAATTGCCGAGGACTTGGACAAACGTCCACCCTTGTGTAAGTATTCCAGCGTATCGACCATAGCCAGGAAAACTATCCGTTCCTTCAACTCCTCGAGGATGCCGGCAATCTCTTTCACATCGGTTCCAAGGTCACGAAGCTTTACAGCATGCTCTACCAACAGCCTCAGGCCCATGATGGTATTGGTGCTGTCAATAATATGAATGTCATCATATTCCACAAGGTCCTTCGCTATGGAGGCGCTTTGAACCGTTCCGCTTAATTTGCCTGCGATCAAGATGACCAGGACACTATCCCCTGCTTCTTTCGCACTGAGAAAGCTTCTCATAAAATCCTCTGGCGAAGGCTGTGAGGTGGTCGGAAGCTTCTCCGAATGGATCAATCGCTCATAAAAGCCTTCTATGGTAATATCCACGCCTTCCCTGTATTCCGTATCACCGAAAATCACCTTCAGCGGAATAACGGATACTCCTAGTTTTTCTGCCTGTTCCCTGCTTATATCCGAAGTTGAGTCTGTGATGATTCTTATTCCCATATGGTTTCCTTTCCAACCTTACGGCATAATAGTATTCAGCTTTTTAATCATTTTCTCAAGCAGTATGATTTCCTCTTCCGTAAATTTCTCGCGGATGCCGCTCATCAACTGAGCATTGAAGGAAGCATTCATACCATAGTTCTTAGAGAATTTATCGGTTACCTCGAGGAAATACTCCCTGCGGTCATCCTCGGACAGCACCTTACGTACATATCCCTTGCTGATCAGATTACTGATACGGTAGGTTGCATTTGGCTGTGATATATTCACATAATTGGCAAACTGATGAACGGTAGGACGATTAAGAAGGAATATTGCTTCCACACAATAGGATTCGGTGGGGCTTAAGCTCTCCTTATCCTCGTTCACTCCGGAAAACAGGTTCTTACAGTAATTATTACGAAATTTAAAATATAATTTTTCAAATTCTTTCTCTAACATTTCTTCTCTCCTATATCAAATCAATTTATTAAAAATTTTGAATTAAATAATAATTATGGTAACATTATTATACAATTTTGTCAAATAAACAATCTATAAACTACCGAAGGATCAGGATGTCTTCTGCATTACTCTTTGCCACTTGAAACGTTGCCCTACCCTCATCGCAGCTCACCTCATACTCGCCGAGGACACCGGTAAACGAGGCCTTTCCTTCGCTATCCGTCATCAGCTGCTCGTTGGTCCACCATTCCTGTTTAATCAGGTGCAACAGTTCGTCATAGACCGGCTTGCAGGAATTATCCTGTCTTAAAAAGCCCGCAGGTGCATTTAACCATTTTCCGTCGACAATGCTCCAGGTCGTAATCGCTTCCACCAGCGGGTGGGCAAACAGCGTTCGATAAAGCTCTGTTACCTCTCTGGCTTGTCTTTCTTCTCCCTCGGGTGTTGTCGGCCATTTCTCTACCTGAAAATCATTCAAATCCTCTATCTCAGGTGGCATTAGATCACCGGATATGATTGTATTTTCTGTGAAATTTATCGGAAGTCCAAACCTTGCATAGCGGTCCAGAACCTTTTGTGTCTTTTCCAGTCCCCAGTAGCCCTGATGCTGATGGGATTGTATTCCGATTGCGTCAATCTTAATTCCTGCTTCCAGACAACCTTCTATTAAAATCTCATATGCTACCGAGGTGTTAAAATCGTTGATTAATAGCGTCGCACCGGGATTTACCTCTCTTGCTGCTGCGAACATCTCCTTAACTGTCTGAATTCGCCCCAGCTGCTTGCAGATACGGGTAATCCCATTATCATAGCGGTCGAAATCCGGCATGATCACCACCTCATTGATTACATCCCACATATCCACAAGGCCCTTGAATTCGGACACTTCTCTGCGAATTCTTGCCAGCTGTGTCTTTCGTATTTCTTCATTACTCATATTCAGCAGCCAAGGAGCGGTTACAGTATGCCAGCAAAGCGGATGTCCCTTTACTATCACTCCCCGTTCCTTTAACCAGCCCGCTGCATTCCGCAAAGCCAGTGTCTGAGGCTTTCCCTGCTCCGGTTCAAACCTTCCCCAATAAAACGGTAGGGTGCCGGCATTAAAAAGAGCCAGCCATTTATTAAAACGGTCCTCCATGGCAGCACGCTCCTCACCCTGCAATTCGTCGTTTGCCAGGGGTACGGTATCAAATGCACCGCATCCGAATAGAAAACGATGCTTTGTCTGAGCTACCTTTATCTGTGCATTCTTTATCACAGAACCATCAGCCCGTATTAATCTTATTGTCTTTGGTGCACTTCGATGCTGATATTCCGGCTTCAGTCCCATCTCATTCCCTCCTGTCCTTCCTCCAGATCCACAATTTGAATGCGATACTTATCTTTCCCGGATAAATCGGTTTCGTAATGTAATTAAATAATACCATTTAACTATATTATCATATTATCTTTATAGGAATAATTCAATATACTTTTTATCAAATTACTCAATCATTCTATTATTACCCAAAAAATAATATACTTCGGAAAAATTACGCCAAATTTTACGAAATAATTTCGTGATATTTTCTGTCAACGAGCACCAGAATTCTTTTGACAGATAAAGAGTCCTATGTTACAATGCAAATGTAAAAATTAGTTTTTTGAAAGGACGGTTTTGATGTCGGTATTATCTGTTAATGAGGTTAGTGCTCGGTAGCACTGAATTGAATTTGTTGGGTACACTGGAAGTAGCCCTTACTTTGTTGCGCCTAACTTTCTACCTTTACAGAAAATACTCGAAACTGTCTTGTAACGGAAAGCGTTTGGTTAAAACCAGACTCTGCTTTTGATATCCAAGGCATAATAGGGTTATCCTGTTATGCCTTTATTTTGTTTTATAGACAGCATACCCACAGGGAGTATTCTATCCATTTTGTATCGGTAGACAATCCTGTGGGTTTTTTATATCAGCAAAAATAGAACATGTAGAATTGAGGAGAAATGAAAATGATAGAGAAATCTATGAACGCCTTGGAGTTTCATATAATTCTGGGACTGCTCAGTCAGAATGCGGTATCCGAGGCAGCAAAACAAAAGCTTATGCAGCTGAAACCATATCTTAATGAGGCAGAAGCAAATGCACGGATTAAGGATACTACTGAGGCCAGAGAAATTTTGGATCATATCGGTACCCCTCCGCTGACCGCCATGAAGGATATCGGGATGCTGTCGGAGCTTGCCGAAAAAGGTGCAATGCTCGTACCGGAGCAGCTTACCCAGATCGAACTATTCATCAATGCCTGCAAGAGGATGAAAGGCTTCTGTAAACGTGCGGAGTCCCTCGGCGTGGGTATCGCCGGTTACGGCGGTTCCATCAGTGAGCTCTCTGCACTTGATCATGAGTTGAATCAGTCCATACGGAATAATGCCGTGGATGACAGCGCCTCCAAGGAGCTGAAGGATATCAGACGTAAGATAGAGCAACTGAAAGCAGAGATGAAGACAAAGTTGGAAGCACAGCTGCGTAGCAAGAAGGAATGGTTTACCGACGGCTATGTGTCTACCAGAAACGGGCACTTCGTACTTCCGGTAAAAAGAGAATACAAAAACATGGTGAATGGTACCGTTCTGGATATATCCTCAAGCGGATCGACCTATTTCATCGAACCCACAGCTGTATCTAAGCTTAAGGACGAATTATCTCTTCTGGAAATAGCAGAAAGTAACGAGGAGCGACGCATTCTGTATGTGCTTTCCGGTATGGTCGGAGAACAAGCTCCCACAGTACGCTTGAATATGGAGGTTATGGAGACTCTGGATTTTATCTTTGCCAAGGCAAAGTTAAGCTTGGATATGAAGGCAATACCCGCAATCCTAAATACCGACCGCCGAATCAAAATTGAGAACGGAAAGCATCCGCTGCTCAAGACGGACGAATGTGTCCCCTTGAATTTCAGCCTTGGAGAAAAGTATCGTGGAATTGTCATCACAGGGCCGAATACCGGCGGCAAGACGGTAGCCCTAAAAACTGTCGGGTTATTACAGCTAATGGCCCAAAGCGGCCTTCATGTACCCTGCGCATATGCTGAGCTTTGCATGAACAATATGATCTTATGTGATATCGGAGACGGTCAGAGCATCACGGAGAACTTATCCACCTTCTCCTCCCATATCACGAATATTATCAACATTTTAACTTATGTTACCGGGGACAGTCTGGTCCTGCTGGATGAGCTCGGCTCCGGAACTGATCCTGCGGAGGGCATGGGTATTGCGATTGCCATCCTGGAAGAACTGAAGCAAAAGGGCTGTCTCTTTGTGGCAACCACCCACTATCCGGAGGTGAAGGAATATGCCGGTAAAACAGAGGGCTTGATTAATGCGAAAATGGCCTTTGACAGAGAAAGCCTAAAGCCTCTGTACCGACTCGAAATCGGTGAGGCGGGAGAAAGTTGTGCACTATATATCGCAAAACGTCTGGGCCTTCCGAAGCATATGCTGGAGCTTGCCTACCATGAGGCTTACTGCAATGATAAGGAGAGGCTGACTCACGACATCGACTCGGGCTTTTTAGCGGATGCCGCAGAAGCAAAGCCCTCTTCTGCCATGCCCATTCATCAGCCGCAGATTATCAAGGCAAAGGAAGCAAAACCGGTCTCCTCCAGAAGTCAGCGTTTTCAAGTGGGTGACAGCGTCGTCGTATACCCTCAGAAGAAGATTGGCATCGTATTTCGTACCGCAGATGAAAAAGGAGAGGTGGGTGTCCAGATTCAGAAAAAGAAAGAGTTTGTCAACCACAAAAGGCTCCAACTGAAGGTCTCTGCAGAAAGTATGTACCCGGAGGATTATGATTTCTCCATCATCTTTGACAGTGTCGCCAATAGAAAGGCTCGCCACAAGATGGAAAAAGGGTATCAGGAAGGGCTTGAAATCGTCTACGAAAAGGAACAGCGGTAACAATAGAAGGGCTGCTGCGAAGAATTCATCAATAAACTAAGGTAAGAACAACAGGCACCCCTCACACAGGTCGCCGGACATCTATCTGTTTTGTAAGCCATGATCAAACAAATTTGTTTGCTCTTGTCTTACAAAATCAGCTAGCTGTTCGGCAAACAGTGCATTACGGGGTGCCTATTATCCTCACCTTAGTTACTAAGAAATTTTTCGCAGCAGCCCTGTTATTTTCCGTCTGTTTCAAAACACCAACCGAATTCATTGTGGTAAATCATCTACTTCGTCACGCACCTTAGTCTATACGGAATAGCCCTCCACCTTATTTCTACCGTTTCTTTTTGCAGTGTAGAGCATCTTGTCAGAATTCTCGATCAATTCTTCCATCGCAGTATCGGAGGATGGTACCATCGAAAATACACCGAAGCTTGCAGTAATCTTGAAATGAAAGCCTCCGCAGTCCATCTCTGACTCTTCCAACGCCTTCCGCATACGCTCAGCTGTCTGCATTGCCAGCTCCAAGCCCGCCCCCGGCATACAGATCAGGAATTCTTCTCCGCCATATCTTGCAACCCAGTCATTTTCTCTTTTCAACTCCTGCTGCAGAATTCGGGCAAAGCTTTTCAGCGTACAGTCACCAATCAGATGCCCATAGGTATCATTGACATTCTTAAATAAATCCAGATCTGCCATAATGACTGACAGCTTCTGCCCAGCGAGCTCTTCGTTCAATATGTCTACCGGCAATCTTTCGTTGATATATCTCCTGTTATAGATTCCGGTCAGGGAATCTTTTAGTGCCACCGTATTCAGATTATCGATCATCCTGTGGATGTCTGCGTTCATCTCCATCTGATCAGATCCAAAGGTGATGCTGTTTGTTGCCTTTTTTAGCAACTCGGCAACCACCATACGGCCCTTATACTCCAGTGGGATCGCGGTAAGCATATAAATATCATCCTTGGCGTATTCTATCTTGATAAAGGTGTCATTTTCTCTGTAAGCCCGCATTGCAATACAATTATCGCATACGGTATTCTTTCCCCAGAACTGAAAACAATCTATCCCGGAGTCTATCAAATGATTGTCTTTGATCTCCAGAATCTTTCTCTCCACCGGATCGATCAGCCTGATTTTATCGAACGTTTTATCAAAAATATTCAGTTTGCTAATCAGTTCTTCCATTTCTCTCTCGTACATGCTTATCCACCTTTCACATCCCCGCGATGCCATCTTTTTCTCATAGTATCAGATAATAAATAGTACGTCAAAATAAATTTAAAGATTGAAGTATTCGCCAATCAATGAGCATGCAGAAACGATAAACTTCCTCCATGTCTTGGCAATCCATCCGAAAGTGGATATTATTTCTGCATCTGCTCATAATAAAAGCGGAGGTGTTTCGTATGATTACTAATATTCAATTAACCACAAAGGAAAAATTCTTATTGGAAGATGCTAAATCCCATGAAGAGCAGTGCATCCGTAAGTATGCGAATTACAGCTGTCTTACCACTGACAATGAATTAAAAGCAGTATTTCAGAGTAACGGAAGCAAGGAAGAAGAGCACTTAGAGACAATCAACCAGCTTCTGAGCGGCAGTGTGCCCTCCATGGGCGGTCAGAGCCAGTCTTCCCAGCAGCGAATGAAGACCCAGAGCAATGCTACCGGTAATCCAAACCTATCTGATAAGGATATGTGCACCGATATGCTGAATACGGAAAAATATGTCTCGGGCTCTTACGATACTGCCATCTTTGAATTTCGCGATGCACAGGTCAGAGATGTATTGAACCACATCCAGAAGGAAGAGCAGAAGCATGGAGAAGCCATCTTCAAGTATATGGAGAACAAGGGAATGTACTCTGCAAATTCCTGATTAAATCAATAAGACAAACAGCAGTCCGGTGCTTATAATCAAGCTTAGCCGGACTGCTGTTTGTTTTTTTATCCTTCTATCATAAAGTAGCTGGGCTTTCTGAGCCTCGTTACTCTACTTTATAGAATTCAAGCATATCATATATTGGGGTGATATTTATGTTAATTATAACAATACAGGAGTACTATAAGAAAACCCGGGGATGGAATTTGGTCTTCAGTCCATATACCCTCCCTGCATCGGTGATACGGCGCGATCGGCAAAAAGCTTAAGAGCACCTCGCTCATACTTGGCCGGGTGGGGGACCCAGAGCGCTTTCCTGCGGTTCAATTCCCGGTCAACCTCTTCAGAGCTGTGCTCTATCCCTTGAAAACCAATGATACGCAGTATTCTATTTTCAATATCGATCTCTATTAGGTCGTCCTCTTCTACCAGGGCAATCGGTCCTCCTTGTGCTGCTTCCGGTGATACATGTCCGATTGCAGGACCTCTGGACGCGCCCGAAAAACGTCCGTCTGTAATCAGTGCGATAGATTTCCCTAGCTCAGGATCGGAGGAGATGGCTTCCGTTGTATAAAACATCTCCGGCATACCGCTTCCCTTTGGTCCTTCGTAACGAATGATAACTGCTTCCTGCGGATGGATCTGCTTTGTCAGGACAGCTTCGATTGCAGCTTCTTCGCAGTCAAAGGGCTTTGCACGGAGCACAGCTTTGTGCATTTCCTTCGGAACTGCAGTATGCTTGATTACCGCTCCCATGGGTGCCAGATTTCCTTTCAGAATTGCAATTGCACCATCTGTACCGATGGCATTGGAATAAGGGCGTATGATATCCTGCCTGTCCAATTTCAGCTCTTTTAAATATTCATTACATTTTTCGTAATATCCATTCTGTTTTAATTCCTCCAGATTCTCCCTAAGGGTCTTTCCTGTTACAGTCATCACATCCAAATGCAGCTGGTCCCTGATCTCCTCCATAACAGCCGGAACACCGCCGGCATAATGGAAATACTGAGCAGGCCACGTTCCGCTCGGTCTGATGTCAAGAAGGTAATGAGCTCCTCTGTGAAGTCGGTCGAAGCTGTCCGCATCCAGATCAATCCCAAATTCATGGGCGATTGCCGGAAGGTGGAGCAGGGTGTTGGTTGAGCCCGAGATCGCTGCATGAACCATGACTGCATTCTCAAAGGATTCTTTCGTGACAAGCTGTCTTGGTGTCAGACCCTGTTTCGCTAAGATCACTGCCTGTCTTCCCGCTTCATAGGCAAATCCGGACAACTCCTCTCCGGTCGCCGGTAAAAGGGCACTTCCGGGAAGCATCAATCCCAAGGCTTCCGCCATGATCTGCATCGTCGCGGCTGTTCCCATGAAGGAACAGGCACCACAGGAAGGACAGGCATGCTGTTTATAATAAGTAAGCTGCTCCTGTGATATCTCTCCTCTTCGACATTTTGCACTATAGGCCCCAATCTGTTCCAAGGTCAGCAGCTCCGGTCCCGCATCCATCACTCCGCCGGTAACGACGATGGAAGGGATATTTATTCTACCGATTGCCATCAAATGTGCAGGCACAGCCTTGTCACAACTGGAGATAAATACTCCCGCATCAAAAGCAGAAGCATTTGCATGGATCTCTATCAGATTGGCCAGGGTATCCCTGGATGCCAAGGAATAATTAATGCCGTCATGCCCCTGCGCAATTCCATCGCAGATATCCGTTGCAAAATATCTTGCTCCTTTTCCCTTGCAGGCAGCCACACCGGCTACAGTCTGATCGGCAAGCTGCAATAAATGTGCGCTTCCCGGGTGGCTGTCACCAAAGGTACTTTCTATGATAATCTGAGGCTTCTCAAGATCCTCCACGCTCCAGCCCATTCCAAGCTTTAGCGGGTCCATCTCCGGAGCAATTTTCCTAATCTCCTGACTTCTCATCTCTTCATCCCTTTCAAAGTTTATCTTATTATTCACTGTATCATATCATCGGCTTCTTATCCATGTATTATCTCATCTCTTTCCGACAATCCATAGCTATCTATTGTAATATATGATATGGCATTCAAAAAGAAAGGACTAGCTTTCCCATAATTTACTTTTTACGGGAAGCTAGCCCTTTCTTTTTCATTGCACGATTACTCTTTATGAATCTGCCCCTATTCCACAACGGTTATCTATTGAGAGACTAGGTTTATCTTTTCTCCTTCAGTAAGGCCTCATACTGCTCCTCGTATGCTTCCACGCTTCTCTGCCAGGTGGAATCATATTTCATACAATTTTTTACGATTGTCATCCAGTCCGGTGACTGATAAGCCTCCAATGCCCGGTTCAAGGCCTCATTCAGGGCTTGTCCGCTCCATTCCTTCATATAGAAGCCGGTTGATTTCTGCGGATGACTGCCATCTTCTAATACCGTATCCTTCAGTCCACCAACAGGATTCACCACAGGGACCGCACCATACCTCATCGCATAAAGCTGTCCCAACCCACAGGGCTCGAACAGGGAGGGCATTAAGTAAATATCAGCTCCTGCGTAGATTCTTTTTGCCTTTTCTGCATTGTACTCAAAGTCCACTGCTATGCTCTCGGGATATCCTGCCGTAATATTGGCCAGAAGCCCTTGATAATAAGGGTTGCCGGAACCGAGTATCACTAGCTGGAACCGTCTGAAATCGAAGAAACTGACTGCCTTCAGCAGCACATCGATCCCTTTGGAATAATCCAGTCTCGTGATCATAGCTACCAGCGGTCTGTCATCCTCCGGAAGCTTATAGTGCTCCCTGAGCCAGCTTCTGTTCCTCTGCTTTCGCTCCGGATGCTTTTCATTATAGGGATATTCCAGCTCCCCCTCTGTGATCGGATTGTAATGGTCCGTATCCACTCCGTTGAGTATCCCGATCATTCCGTTTTCACGCTGTTCAATCAAAGGAGTCATCCCGCAGCCGTATTCTGCCTGCCTGATTTCCTCACAATAACCGGGGCTCACAGTGGTTACCAAATCGGCGTAGATAATACCCGCCTTCATAAAGTTCAGCCATTCCGGCCAACCAAGCTGATATTGCTCCTTCATCGTCAAAAGTCCTGTCAGGAAAGAAGCCGGAATAAATCCATGGTAGGAGATATTATGGATCGTATAAACCGACTTAATCTCAGGAAATTCCTTCTTTAACAGCAGCGGCAGAAAACCACAGTGCCAGTCGTTGGTATGGACGATATCCGGCCGCTCGGGCAGACGCTTCAGCAACTCCACAATTGCTCTGCAGAAGAAGAAATAGCGGTGGCCGTCGTCCTCATAGCCATATAAATTATCCCTGTAAAAATAACGGTCATTCTCAATAAAATAGGTCTGCAGCTTCTCATCCTTTGTATCTGCCTTAACCACGCAGGTCTCATACTCCCGATCCATTTCAACAGGAAAATCAGTGACATAATTCATGGAGCAGTCAATGCCTTTATGAAGAGGCATCACTCTGCTGACCTCATAGCCCTTTGTTTGTGCCAGTGCTTCAGGAAAGCTTCTGCCAACCTCCCCCAATCCTCCCGTATTGGCATAGGGAGAGATTTCTGCAGACACATATAACAGCTTTACTTTCTTCATAGATACCTCATTTCTGTACTGAATGATGCGTAGCGCAAATTTTTATCCTATCTGTGGTTTCAGCTTCTCATACAGCTCCATATATCTGGCTGCAGAGTTGTCCCAACTGTAATCACAGGACATGGCGGCTTTCATCAGTTTATTCCGCAAGGTCTTTTTCTGATACAGGGTAATCGCCCGCTGTATGGTAAACAGCATATCATGGGCATTGTAATTGGCAAAGCTGAAGCCGTTCCCTTCCCCGGTTTCCTCTTGATAGGAGCTTACGGTGTCCTTAAGTCCGCCTGTCTCTCTGACTATCGGAAGAGTGCCGTAACGCATGGCAATTAATTGCCCAAGGCCGCAGGGTTCATACAGGGATGGCATCAGGAAAAAATCTGAAGCTGCATAGATTTGCCGTGCCAGGGGATCATTATATTCAATCCGCGCCGCCAGCTTCCCGGGGTAATGGTTCTGTGCTTCCCGGAACAGTTCCTCATATTTCCGGTCACCGGAACCCAGGATGACAAATTGAAGCTCCTCCTCCAGAATTTCATCCAGAACACATTCGATTAAAGCCAGGCCCTTTTGGTCCGTCAATCTGGAGACCAGGCCGACCATGGGAATTTCCTCACTGACCGGTAGGCCTAGCTTCTCCTGAAGCCTCCTTTTATTTTCCACCTTACCCTTTATGCCGGATTTTGTATAATTTACAAATAGATATGGATCCGTCTTGGGGTTAAATACATCATAATCGATACCGTTAACGATACCAAACAGGCTGTTCTCCCGTGATCTTAAAAGTCCATCCAGTCCCTCACCGTAAAAGGCATACTTAATTTCCTGGGCATAGGTCGGGCTGACCGTGGTAATCAGGTTCGAATAGACCAGACCGCCCTTCATGAAGCTGCCGGCAGAATAGAATTCCAACTTATCTGCGGTAAAGTATTCATCCCCCAGACCGAACCATTCCTTCATTTCTTTGATTCCATAGATGCCTTGGAACTTGAGATTATGAATCGTAAACATGGTACGGATATCACTGTACCAGTCAAGATGTCGGTACTGAGCTTCCAGCAGAACCGGTACCATCCCTGCCTGCCAGTCGTGACAGTGGAGAATATCCGGAGTGAAGCTGATATGGGGAATTGCATCCAATACTGCCTTACAAAAGAATGCAAATCGTTCTGCATCGTCCCCGTAGCCATAACAGTTCTCTCTTTTAAAATAGTATTCGTTATCTATGAAATAATAAGTGACTCCCCGGTAAACCACCTGCTCAAGGCCACAGTATTGATGTCTCCAGCCGAGGTCAACATAAATATAGCAGATATGCTCCGGTTCAAGCTTCAGCTCGCAGATAACATCGTAAAGCGTCTTTCTTTCTCCGGTCTCATAGACTTCACCGGTCTCCTCGTTCTTTTTTGTCTTTTTGGATTTCCCAGCCAATTCATACTTAGGCATAATCACCCTGACATCTGCTCCCCGCTTATTCAAAGCAAGGGGCAGAGCTCCGGCAACATCCGCCAGACCGCCGGTTTTTGCGAATGGGCTTGCTTCCGATGTGACCATAAGTATCTTCTTCATAGACTATCTCCTCTTCCAGACTAAATAACGGCACTCTTTCTTATGACAACCGGGTAGCATTCCTGGCCGACCAGGTGTTTTCCCTTTCGTATGATAACGTCCTTGTCCAGTATGACATTCTCAAGGATAACCTTTTCCTGTATCTCAGCATCCTGCATGATCACGCTGTTCTTTACGACAGCTCCTTCTCCAATCTTTACACCACGGAAAAGTACGCTGTTCTCGACATGTCCGTTAATGACACAGCCATCGGCAACGAGGGAATTCTCTGCCTTGGCATTCACACCGTACTTTGCCGGAACCTCATCCTTAACCTTAGTATAGATTAAGCCCGCATGATGGAACAATTCATAGAAATTCTCCGGATTGAACAACTCCAGACTATGTTTGAAATAGGATTGGATGCTGTCGATGTTCGCAAGATAGCCTTCATAGGGGAAGCCCAGAATCTTCAGCTTGTTTAAGTTACGGATCAGAACATCCTTAGTGAAGTCAAACAGCCCTCTTGACTCACATTCATCAATCAGATATTCAAACAGCCGCTTCTCGATAATAAACATCTCCATACAAAGCTTATCGGAGGTTGGCGTAGTAGGCTTTACCTCCACGTCAATGATCCGGTTGTTCTCATCCGTCTTAATAATCGTATGCTTGGACAGTTCTTCCTTTGCGGCATTTTTTTCTTCCTTATAGATAACCGTAATGTCCGCATGGTTTTCTTTATGAAACTCCATCGCCTCATCATAGGTTAGGTTACATACCATAGAACTGCCTGAAAGGATGATATATTTCTGAGTGCTTCGGTGAACATAGGACATATTATTATGG
>JAEZLY010000243.1 GCA_023414985.1 Bacillota bacterium
TCATCTTTATACTCCCAAGAGAGGAAAACGAAGATGGATTGAAGTATTCAATATTGTCCTTGCCAATACCTTCGGCATTGCATTCTTCTTCTCCTACCTGTATATTGCGAAAGAATTCAACATTTCCCGTTACTTTCTCGGTCTATTCTATTGCTTGAATATCCTTCTCAGTATAGTAGCAAGAATGTCTCTGTCACAGGCACTAAGAATTGCCAGACGCAGAGGCTATAATCTGAAGCATGTGCTTATGGTCGGCTACGGCCATGCAGCAGAAGCATATATAGACAGGATATTTGCAAATCCGCAATGGGGTTATTACATTCACGGAATACTGGATGACAACATTGAGGTCGGAACTATGTATAAGAAGGTTCCTGTCATCGGCAGCATTACCCACCTCGAATCCTTCCTGACTAAGATGAACCTGGACGAGATAGCGATTACATTAAGTGTTGATGAGTACGGAAAGCTGGAGGACATCGTATCCATCTGTGAGAAATCCGGTGTGCACACCAAATTCGTACCCGATTATTACAGCTTCATCCCGACCACTCCTTACACAGAAGATTTATATGGACTTCCCGTCATTAATATAAGAAACGTTCCCCTCAGCAATACCTATAACCGCATCATTAAAAGAATGGTAGATATCGCAGGCGCGTCCTTTGCACTGCTTATATTCGCAATACCGATGCTGATCGTGACAGCAATCATTAAAATCACATCACCCGGCCCGGCCATCTTCACACAGGTTCGTATCGGTAAGCACAATAAACAATTTAAGATGTATAAATTCCGTTCTATGGAGATCCAGCGTGATACTGAGGAAAAGAAGGCCTGGACTACCAAGAATGATCCCCGCGTTACCGGCATCGGCAAATTTATCCGCAAGACCAGTATCGATGAATTCCCCCAGTTCTTTAATGTACTGAAGGGAGATATGAGTCTGGTCGGACCCAGACCGGAACGTCCGTTTTTCGTGGACAAGTTTAAGGAAGAAATTCCTCGTTACATGATCAAGCATCAGGTCTCTCCGGGGCTTACCGGCTGGGCACAGATCAACGGTTATCGAGGTGACACCTCCATCCGCAAGAGAATTGACCACGACCTGTATTATATTGAGAATTGGACCTTAGGTCTTGATTTTAAAATTATGTTTTTAACATTATTTAAAGGGTTCATCAATAAGAATGCTTATTAAGACTTATTGAGATATCAACCGGAAAGGTAAAGGATAAGGCAAAACAATGGCGCAAGAAGAAAAGAAAAAGAAGAAAAGTAAACTGTTGATCATTCTATTCGTAGAGATTTTTATCATACTCCTTCTTTTTGTCGGTGTTTATCTATACGACAAAATGACCAAAATACAGTTTAACGACAGCGAAGATGCAAGCATACAGACAAACGCGGAGGTCCAATTGGAAGGCTACCGTAATATCGCATTATTCGGTGTCGACTCCAGAGAAAATGCTTTAGAGAAAAGCACCCACAGTGATACCATTATTATCGCAAGCATCAACAACAAAACCAAGGCAGTAAAGCTCGCTTCCATATACCGCGATACCTATGTGAACATCCCGGGTGAGGAATATACTAAGATTAATGCTGCTTACTTCAAGGGCGGTTACTCCCTGGCACTCAGCACCATCAATACCAACTTCGACTTAGATGTAAAGGAATTCATCACTGTGAATTTCGATGCGATCGTAAAATCGATCGATATGCTCGGCGGAATTGAGCTGGATATCACGGATAGCGAATTGAAATATTTAAATGGCTATGTCAGATCATTAAATAAAATCAACGGCACCAATGTACCGGGCCTCAAATCAGCTGGAACCCAGCTGGTGAATGGTACACAGGCAACCGCTTATGCCCGGATCAGATACACCAAGGGTGGAGATTTCAAACGTGCGGAACGCCAGAGAATCGTGGTAACCAAGATGTTTGAAAAGATTAAGAAGGCAGATTTTAAAACAACCAATAAGATTATTGATGAGATGCTGCCTCAGGTATATACGAACCTGTCCACAGCGGATATTCTTTCCCTGGCAAAGGATGTTCTTTCCTATAACATCGTGGATAACACAGGATTTCCATTCGAGAAGGATGCACATACATATAAAAAGGTGTCCTATGTATTCCCGATCGATTTATCAGCGAATGTAACAAAGCTGCACGAGTTCCTGTTTAACGAGACCGGCTATGTACCCAGCTCCAAGGTTCAGGAGTATTCCTCCTACATCGAAGGAATCAGAACCCAATAAAGCAGACTTGATCGCATAGACTTTACAAAAATAAGGCTGACAGCCATCTGAAATCCTTTCAGCGGCTGTCCAGCCTTTCTTTCACTCTGTTATACACATAAGATCGCAGATCCATTCATTTTTTCTACGAGCCAATATTAATTGCAATCCTTCTAATTCTGCTTATTGCAGTTCAATGAGTTTGATCAGTCTGTCTGTGGCATTCCCATCCGTATAAGCATAATGCATGCTGATAAACTCCTCGATTTTATTCTGCTCAAATTTTTTCTCCTGAAGGATATTCAATACCTCCTCACAGCCATATGCTACAGGCCCCGGAACAAATGCTTCATAGGGGTAATAGAAGCCTCTTCCCTGATCCGAGAACTCCTCATAATCATACGCGTAGAAAATCATCGGCCGCTTCAACAGGCAGTATTCGAATATAATCGAGGAATAATCCGTAATCAGCAGATCAGTTGCCATCAGTACCGTATTGACGTCCTTCTCAAAAGACAGCTGACAGATATTCTTCCCCAGCTTCTGTTTATCAAAGGAATGGGCAATGTGCGGATGCAGCCGGAGTCCCAGGCAGTAATCCTCGGGTAATTTCTGTCCCAGTTCATCCAAAAGCTCTATCAGTCTTGGATTCTGTTCTTTATTATCCCGGAAAGTAGGAGCATATAAGATCAGCTTTTTATCGGCAGGAATCCCATATTTCTGATAGATATATTCCTTATAGGGATTCTTTTTGAAGATCTCTATTTCCTTTAATCTTCTGAAGAATTCATCACTCTTGGGAAGCCCCAGGGCATAGACATTCGTGTCGCTGACTCCAAATGCTCCGGCATATAATCTCTTCATAGCCGGAGAGTTCACAATCAGGTGAGTGATATTTGAATTAGCCCTCTTTTCCAGTAGCTTCAGCTTCCCGGTATTGGCATCCTGTCCAAATTTCTTAATGGTGCCGGTTCCATGCCAGAGCTGGATTACCTTGGTTCCTCTTCTTCTCCGTAGATAGGCATATGGCAGAAACACATTATCCATTAGAATTATTTCTGCTCTTGCCAGTTCAAAGGGCTTTCTCAGGAAGAAATTGATCAGGGTTTTCGGCTTCGTAAAGCTTTCCACAGCCCTGATATCACTCTGGGTAACATAGGAGAAGGTATAACTTAAGTCTGCCTTCTGCATTGCCCGAGCGGTGATACTGACATTGCTGCCCTCCCCTTCATCATGCGTCATGATACAGAATACTCTTTTCTTTTTGACCGGTGCCAGTCTGCAGATATTATAGATTAAAGCAAATAGACAATATCCGATTGTCTTCATCACAGCTGCTTCCTCCCCCCAATAGGATGAGCGGCTGTTTCCAGCCGCTTACCAAATATGTTTATTTATTTGTCAGCTTTTGGATCAGCTCTACCACCTTAGCGGAAGCATGTCCATCGTCTGCATGATTATATTTCTGGTAAAAGGCTTCCTGCTTCTCAAGGTAGCGGGCAGGATCATACTCCTTAATAGAAGCAATCAGTTCCTCCGTAGTCTGAGTAACCGGTCCGGGTGCCTCCGCCAGAAAATCAAAATAGAAGCCTCGGAGTGTATCCTTATATTCCTCTAAGTCATAACAGAAGAACAGCATTGGCCGCTTCAGCAGACTGTAATCAAACATAACCGAGGAATAGTCCGTAATCATCATATCCGATACAAGGTACAGATCGGCAATGTCATAGCTTAAGTCACAGGAGTAAATAAAGCCTTGATAAGGAGACCAGTCAATCTGATCCATGACCAGATAGTGATACTTCACGATCATGATCGTATCCTCACCCAGATTGTCCCGTAATGCGTTAAAATCGAGCGGTGGATTGAACTTGTATTTCCCTTTGCCGTAGAATTCGTTGTCCCTCCAGGTTGGCGCATAAAGGATCACGCGCTTATCTGCAGGTATCCCCAGACGCTGCTTTAGTTCTGCAATATCGTTCTGATTATTCTTCGCAAAAAGTACATCGTTTCTGGGATAGCCTATCTCCAGCATCTCCTTGTCGAAGGCAAACGCTCTACGGAAGATCTCGGTTGAGAAGTGATTCTGGGAAATCAGATAATCCCAGGTCTGGGCATTCTCATAGAAATTCTTCTTATAATTATCAATACCCTTCTCTCCCGCCATATGAACATTATCCATGTCCAGCGCAAGCTTCTTTAACGGTGTTCCGTGCCAGGTCTGGATTTAAGTACATTCCGGTCTCTTTATGATAAACCTAGGCAAACGGGTATCACATACCCATGTGCCGGCTACAGCAAACAGATAGAAGTATTTCAGTCTGGATCTCTTCACAGTCCGAGCCGCTCCCGGCAGCTTGGTCTCAGGTTTTTCCAGGATGAAATAGCAGCGGAATTCCTGATCCAGCCCCTGTTTCACCATTTCCTCATAAATCGCTCTGGGGCTTCCGGTATAGTTTCTTCCCAAGTTGCTCTCAAAAAGAATGATTTTCTTATTGACAGGAGGAACCTTCGTCCCCGTCCTGTATATCAATAGTACAGATTTTTTCACTAACTTCTTCAGCTTTTTGATGATCTTGTTAACTGCATCCATAGGTGGTTGTTATGCTCCTCTATTCGGATTTCTTCTGTGCACCAAGGTTTAAATCCTGCTTGATCTTCGTTGTGGAGATCCCTTCCGTGCGGGGAAGATAAACCACTTCGCAGTAATCCTTCAGGAAATCGAACTGTCCCTTCCAGTCATCACCCATAACAAATACGTCGATATTATTGTCTACCACATCCTGAATCTTCTGCTCCCAGGTATACTCCGGAAGTACTTCATCCACATACTTGATCGCCTCAAGAATGATCTTTCTGTCCTCGTAGCAGTGATAGGCTGTCTTATGCTTAATTGCATTAAACTCATCCGAGGAAAGAACCACTACAAGATAATCACCAAGCTCCTTTGCTCTTCTCAACAGATTGATATGTCCGACATGCAGTAAATCATAAGTACCATACGTAATAACCTTTTTCATTTTTTAATTCGCGTTCCACCTTAATTCAGTTTTTCCGGAACGTTTTCCTCCTTTCGATGATGACAATTCTTTTATCATAAATCTTACTTAATTGTTCTCAGCGTCATTGATCTTAGCTTCATAAATTGCACTGACATCGCCAACTTTCCCTTTGGCGATCAGCTTTCCCTTCTCCAGTAAGATAGCGCAATTACAAAGGCGGTTTACCTGTTCCAGGGAATGGGATACGAAAAGCACCGTGACTCCTTTATCAAACATAGCCTTAATCTTCTTCTCACTCTTCTTCTTGAACTTCGCATCTCCTACGGATAACACCTCATCCAGAATGAGAATCTCCGGTTCCACGATGGTAGCAATGGAAAAGCCGAGTCTTGCCTTCATACCGGAGGAATAATTCTTTACCGGTACATTGATGAAATCCCCTAACTCCGAAAATTCCACGATCTCATCATATTTCTCCCGGATAAATTCCTTCGGATATCCAAGAACAGCGCCGTATAGATAGATATTCTCCGCTCCGGTGTATTGCGGATCAAAACCGGCTCCAAGCTCCAGAAGAGGGACAATTTTACCCTTGATATTAACCGTGCCCTCCGTTGCCTTCAGTACTCCGGCGATAATCTTCAATAATGTACTCTTTCCTGCACCGTTGAGTCCGAGGATGCCTAAACGGTCTCCCTTATTCACAGAAAAGCTGATATCCTGTAACGCCCAGAATTCCTGATACCTCAGCTCATTCTTTACCATTTTGATAAAATATTCTTTCAAGTTATCAACCTTTTTTTCCATCAGGTTGAATTTCATACCGACATGCTCAACCGTTAAAACCTTTTCCTTCACAAAATCCTCCGTTCTACAAGCGTAACGCTCTACCGATTATATATTTAAGATAAAATCATCTTGCTTTTTGTAAAACAGCAGGATACCGACGAGCAAAGAGCCCAGGCTGTAAACAGCGGATAAAATCAAAGCTTCCTTGTTCATCGGCATGCCGAATACAGCATCTCTGAAATTTACAATGACCAGATAAAGCGGATTCAAATTAAAGATCCACGCATGATCACCCAGCTTCAAATCCTCCACATGGTAGAAGATACCGCAGGTGTACATAATCAACATCAGTGCTACGCTCCAGAGATACTCCAGATCCCTGAAGAATACGGCTAACGTAGCCAAAATCATACCGAACCCCAAGGATAGAATCAGGATCATGATGAGCGGTACGATTACCTGCAGCAAATATAAGGTCGGCATCACCCGGAACAGGATGGCCGCCAGGAATAAAATAATTAACGATATTAAAAATATTACATAATTGGACAGAATGGACGAAAAAGGATAAATGTATTTCGGAACATAAACCTTCTTAATCATCGCACTATTGCTTCGGATCGATTTCATCGCTGCTTTTGTAGCATTCGAGAAAAAGGTATATAACAGTCTACCGGTTAAGATATATACCGGAAAGGTTTTTCCGCCCCTGCCCAGCAGATTGGAGAAAATAACCGTAAGAACTGCCGTCGTCAACAGCGGTTCCAGCAGAGTCCAGAAAATGCCCAGATAGGATCTGCGATATTTCAGCTTGATATCCTTCTTTACCAGTTCCCCCAATAAAAAACGGTATTTGTTAAAATTCTTCCACGCGTTCTTCAAACTTACCTCCATCATGCCAGCCTATGGCCAATCTTAATCATCTACAAACACTGATTTTACCACTTTTTCTGCTGCATGTCCATCTTCCCAATCACAAAATCTATGATAGAATTCGTCGTATCTTTGGCTATATTCACGATTCAAGGCTTCTATCCCATTAACCGCTTCAATTACCTCTTCTGTCGTAAATAGTAAAGGTCCCGGAACTTCCTTTTCAATATCGAAGTAAAACCCCCTCAGAATATCCCTGTACTTATCCAGATCATAGGTAAAAAACAACATCGGCCGTCTTAAATTGGCGTAATCAAAGAAAACAGAGGAATAATCCGTAATCAGGATGTCCGAAATCAGGTAAAGCTCAGAGATATCATCATAGTTGGACACATTATAGGCAAAGCCCTTAAGGGAGCTGACATCGATTGAATCTGCAATAAAATAATGTGTTCTGAGTAAAATCACATATTCGCTTCCCAGTCGTTCCTGCATCAGCTTCAGATCCAGATGCAGTTCAAATTTGTATTGTCCCTTACCGTAGAACTCATCATCCCGCCAGGTCGGTGCGTACAAAATGGTCTTTTTATCACGCGGTATACCAAGCCTCGCTCGAATTCTTTTTGAAAGATCCTCCTTATTCGGAGCATGCAGAATATCATTTCTTGGATACCCGGTGGTCAGCATCTCATTTTCGAATAGGAAGCACCTGCGGAAGGTCTCATTACAGAATTCATTGGGAGCGATCAGGTAATCCCACGCTCTCGATTGTTTATATACCTGCTGCTTATATTGAGGCGTCGCCGAAGTGATCTCCTCCATATCAAAAACCAGCTTCTTTAACGGTGTTCCGTGCCAGGTCTGCAAAAAAGTGCATTCCTTCCGTTTCACAGTCCATTCCGGCTGCCTGCCGTTGAAGACCAGATATCCGCAGCGGGCCAGGTAATAATAATATTGCAATGAAAATCTCTTGATTTTCTTATTTCTATATGGAATTTTTGTATTTTGCTTGTCTATTACCCAAATCATTCGATATTTACCCGGGAATTGCTTCGATAAATATTCATAAATATACTTGGGACTGTCGGAATAGCTCTTTCCGAAGAAACTTTCAAATAAAACCCAGTCTTTTCTAACCGGCCACTGAAGAAAGAAATGAGTATAGAGGGTACTTAGGAATACTCTTTTATTCTTCATCATCTGTTTTAGCTTAAGATGTGCCAGATGAGCGGTTGCGATTCTTACGGAAGCCTTCCTGTTCTCATTCAGCAAGGCTCTGATGATGCGTCCCCTGTAACCCTTCAGCTCCTTTAAGACCTCCGGACGCATACAACAAACAATATTTCGCATGAATTCAAAATTATCCTCACGCCAGATATCATTTTTACTGCGCTTTAACTTAGGGGCAAAAGCCTCAGCATAGTAGGAAATATATTTCCTATCCAAGAGCTGCCTCAGCTCGGAATTCTCCGGAATTCTTCCTGCTGTTTCATAATAAGTATCCAGGAATTCATAAAAACGGATCGGATCTCTGACCTGGGACAAAGACGGGAAATTGATGGCATCATTATGTCTTCTCTTTATATAGATTGCCGTAAGTACCGGATAAAGCCGATCGGTCCTGGATAAGGCCTCCAGCAAAAAAGGAACATCCGAAAAATACTTAACATCCTTAGGAAAACGCAAACCATGCTCTTCAATAAAGCTTCTTTTAAATAATATATTAAGTACAGAGATATTGCGCACACCTTTTCTTCTTGCCACCAGAATACGATATGCCTGATTCTGCAGGTATAACCTGTCGACATCTGCTTCTGTCAATAAATCCTCATTCAAACTCTCGTTAAGAGGCTGCTCTGAATCGGAAGCATCCGAGCCTTCCAGAGCGGTTTCCTCCTGCTGTTCCTGATCCGGCACCGTACCGTCTTCCAGGTTCAAGCTTTCCGCATCAACCGAACTCTGCTCTTCCTCTTCTTCATCGCTATCCGTATTCTCCTGTTCCTGAAGTTTAACAAGATATGCGCTTCTGCCAAGCCAGGAAGACTTTTTCTTACCATATACAATATCCTCTTCCCGTTCGGCTGCCATCTTCATCAGCTTCCCCAAGGCATTGTCATACAAGTAATCATCGCTGTCAAGAAAATAAATATAATCACCGGTTGCCTTGGATAATCCAAGATTTCTGGCCGCTGCCACTCCCGTATTCTTACGAAGATGAAAGACCCGGATCGGCAAGACCTTCTGATAATCCGACAGAGAGCTTAAATCCTCCTCTTTGGTATGATCACAAAGAAGCAGTATCTCTAAATCAAATGTAAAGTCCACCTGTTCTGTCTGTTCCTTCAGACTATCGAGACAATCCCGCAGGTAAGCTTCTCCTCTATGATACGGAATAATAACACTTACTTTCATTATGGCTCCTCCATTTGGCATGGAACCATCCTATCACTTGCGGAAACCACAGTATAGGAATTATAGCATTTTAGGGAAGGTAAGTCAAGAAACCCACCCTTTACCAGTTCCATTGCAGCATATTTTCTTAAGTTTTGCCATGTTAAACCAAATCAAACCGGAAGGCCGTCTTTTGAACTATAATTACGGACAGTAACCGTAGTAACCTAGCGTAAAAAGGTGCTGTTGCAGCATAGTATGTGGCGCAGAAAAAGAAAGGACTAGTATTCCCATAATGCACTCTTTGGGAGACATACTGCTGAATTTGTATGTGACAAGCGAACATTCTTTACATGTACGATTGTCGCATATAAAACAACAGTGTGTCTTCCGACGAGTGTGTGAGGGAAACTAGTCCTTTCTTTTTCGCATCACAATCACTTTATTTGCAACAGCACTTTTGACATCTATAATTATTGTTTATTCCAACCCAAGTCGGTTCAACGCACTGAAGATTGCACGGATGGAAGCTCTGGTGATGTTGGAGCTTACTCCTACTCCAAATGTAGTTCTTCCGGTGCGAACATCCAGCATCTGGATATAAGCTGCAGCCTGCGCATTCGCGCCGCCGCCTAAAGCATGCTCGGTATAGTCAAGAACCTTGATTTCGATACCAAGCTCCTCCATCAAGCCATTTTGAACGGCATCGATGGGGCCGTTACCGGTCGCATCGAAGGTCTTCTCAACGCTGTGGTTCGTGTAAAGTATCTGAACGCTGGTACAGGACTCATCCTTATCCGTCATATCCTCTATCCGGCACTTCCTAAAGTGCAGGGGTTCCTTCTTCTCCAGATAACAGCTCTTGAATTCATTCATGATCTGATCGGGAGCAACCTCACCCTGAACCTCGGATAACTTCTGAATGACATCGGCAAATTCCTTATGCATACCTTTCGGCAGCTTGAAGCCAAAGCAGGTCTCCATGATAAAAGCCACACCGCCCTTGCCGGACTGGCTGTTGATGCGGACAATCGGCTCATATTGTCTTCCGATATCGGAAGGATCGATCGGCAGGTAGGGAACAGCCCAGAAAGCACTATTGCGTTCCTTCATTGCCTTGATGCCTTTATTGATGGCATCCTGATGTGACCCTGAGAATGCAGTGAATACCAGCTTACCTGCATATGGATGTCTTTCGTGAACCCTCATCCTGCAAAGACGTTCATACGCTTCAATAATTTCGTTAATATTATCAATTTCCAGCTCGGGATTAATTCCCTGTGAAAACATATTATATGCCAAGGTTAAGATATCTACATTACCCGTTCTTTCTCCGTTACCGAACAAGGTACCTTCCACTCTGTCCGCACCTGCCAGAATCGCAAGCTCTGCGATGGCAACTCCTGTTCCGCGGTCATTATGAGGATGCACACTTAAGAGGATGGAGTCACGATCCTTGAAATTCTTATTCATCCATTCGATCTGATCTGCATAGACATTCGGCGTATTCATCTCGACTGTAGCCGGAAGATTAAAAATAATCCTGTTCTTAGGTGTGGGCTGCCAGATTTGCTGTACCGCATTGCATACCTCAAGTGCAAAGTCCACTTCCGTACCGCTGAAGCTCTCCGGTGAATATTCCAAGATGATCTCACCCGGGAAATTCTGTGTATATTCCTTCACCAGCTTCGTTCCTTCTACAGCGATCTGCTTGATTTCCTCCCTGGACATGTGAAATACGACATCTCTCTGTAAGGTTGAAGTAGAATTATAGATATGCACAATTGCCCTTTTCACGCCTTCCAGCGCCTCAAAGGTTCTTTTCAGCAAATGCTCTCTGCACTGTACAAGTACCTGCACAGTCACATCGTCGGGAATCAGCTTACGATCCACCAGCTGTCTTAAGAAATCAAACTCAATCTGGGAAGCAGAAGGAAATCCTACTTCTATCTCCTTGAAACCCAGCTTCACCAGCAGCTGAAAGAACTCAATCTTCTCTTCTACAACCATCGGCTCGATTAATGCCTGGTTTCCATCTCGTAAATCAACGCTGCACCAGATAGGTGCCTTTTCAATCTGTTTCCCCGGCCACTGCCTGTCGGATAATTCTATTACGGGATTTTTCTGATATCTTTTAAAATTTAACATAATATGATCCTCCTGAATTAATATGATTTAAATTACGTCCAATGTAATCATACTAACGACGGAGTCGATAGATCACGCTGTACAGTTTGATAATAAATAACTTGGTATTGTCTACACGAGTCCCAACTACATCAGATCCTTTCTTGGTAATATTGTGATAACTAATTGATTCATGGACAAAAGGTCCAGCTGTACAACAGCTGGATTACTTATACAAGAAAGTCCTCGGAAAGCTAGCTTTCCAGAGACTTTCTCGTATAAGTTTATCATGTCACCAGAGGTGACATGACCTTTTGCCATGATGATTCTTTTATAAATACTATCGGTTCAAGTATTCACCTAACTATAAAATAACGATGTCCGCAGGTCATCAGCCTGTTACTATAACAGTCTGACCCATTGCACGGACATCAGATTAACGCTTTAATCCAGTAAAGCAATTATATAGGAGTACACCATCCGATAGCCGGTTACCCCCCTGGTCGAAGTAATAACTTGCTGTCAACATGGTGTTTAGAATATATTTTCAAAAATTAGCAAATGGCTGTGTTAGTGGAAATAATAGTGTCTTGAATTATAACATTATGTGTATAACTATGCAACCACTTTTTTATTTCCTGATAAACTCATCTCCGAGTCCGCCGGTAATCATATCGGAAAGTACAGTAAGTGCATTGGTTTCATCCGGACCTTCGCAGATTAACTCGATCTCATCTCCATGTTTTACACATGCAGATAGCACGCCTAATACACTTTTTGCATTTACGGCTTTGTCTCCCATCCTGATCGTAACGGTTGACTTAAAATCGATGGCTCTGTTGCATAATACGCTGATTGGTCTCAGATGCAGACCGGCCGGGATATGAATGATCAATTTTTTACTAACCATGTGATACCTCCTATTTTAGGTCAATGCTGTTACTTGCTCGCAATCATTACGTTGACCGTCGGACTGCCGGTCAGGGAGGAATAGGTTCCAATATCCGCTTTTACCGGAACGGTATAGGTACCTCCCGCATAATCTTTCAAATTAATATAGGGCTTCAGATTACCTCGGTCTAAATCCTTCAGTTCTTCGGCCGGTCCCTCTACCGTCAGCACAATCGGGCCTACTGACAGAAAGGTAGCACTTCTGGTTACATCCAGACCACGGACCTCAATGTCTGTTGGCCAAATCGTAATCTCTTTCTTTTCTGCTTTTTCAACAGTAATATTCACTGCTGCCATCTGATCTTCCCCTACCAGCAGCAGACCTTCTCCAAGCTGTTCAGAGAGATTGATTTCCTTCTCAATATTATCTCTTGCTCCGCTGACATCCTCTTCTATCGTAAGGTCCTTCACAGTAGCCAATACATCATATTTCCCCGCAACCTCGATGGTCTTCGGCTCATAATCCACATTGGTCACTACATAACCATTCGCAGGAACACCCTTTGTAACAATAAGTAAATCAATCTTTACGGTCTTATATATGCTGATAATGATTGTCGCATAGTTCTCGCTGAAGCTTAGGTTGGAGGCATCAATCTCCTCACCGTCCTTATCCAGCGCTTTCAGCTTCTCCGCACTGCGGAAATTTTCCGAAGCATCTGCTACGTTTACCTCTGCGACGATCTCGTTGATCCGTTCTATCTTACTTTTGGGTCCGGTAACAGTGATAATCGTGCTTGCCGTCTTCTCGCCCACACAATAGCCCTCAGCCGGAGTACCCTTGGTTACGACAGTAACCTTGAAGTTTTTATCAACCTTCTTCTCCAGATTAATCTTCATAACTTGATACAAGCCATCAGTTACGGTTACTTCATCTCCGTAGCGGGGGCATTTGATATCGATCGTTACTGCATTAACATCGGATAGCTTTGCGAAATTGGCAGTTACTTCAAAATCACCGGAGGTCAGATTATCCGCGATGGAACGTCTGGCTGCAACGGTAAAATCAATTGTGGCTCCTTCTAAAATCTCATATACCTTTCCCTGCGATGTGATGGCGTCCTCATTCAAAATCTTAACCTTCACATTATCTAAAGGAACTCTTGTAATCGGATCATCCACATTGGTGATCACAAGCCATAGAAAGGCGGCAAGAATAATGGATAGAATTTTTAAGCCGATGTTCTTAGTCAACTTCTCTTTCATTCTTTATTCTTCCCCTCCACAATTTCAGTTTCTTAGGTTCGACTGATTTATGCTGTATATCAGCTAATTTTGCTCTCAGATAATCGCCGTCGACGTTGCGGATTAGTTTACCTCCTTTGGCAATGGATACCTTACCGGTCTCCTCCGATACGATAATTGTCAGACTGTCGGTAACCTCGCTAATTCCGATTCCTGCACGGTGTCTGGTCCCCAGATCCTTGCTTAACTGCATATTATCCGACAGTGGCAGATAACAGGTAGCGGCTGTGATACGGTTGCCCCTAAGGATCACTGCTCCGTCATGGAGTGGTGTATTATGTTCGAATATATTAATCAAAAGCTCACTGCTGATTAAACTGTCGATAAATATTCCGGTGCTTTCAAAATCACTTAACGGAGTCTCTTCCTCCATTACGATTAAAGCGCCGGTCTTTGTTCTTGCCAGTTCGAAGGTCGCCCTGACGATTTCGTTCAACGTATGATCAGAGAACTTATCATTATCTCTGGAATCGTCAAAGCTAATGAAGGATTTCATCAAATTCTTCTGTCCCAGCTGTTCCAATGCCTTTCTGAATTCCGGCTGAAACAGGATGACGATTGCGATAATACCTACGTTAATCGTATTCTTAATAATCCAGATAATAACATTCAGATCAAGGATGACTGCAAATAACCAGAAGGCCATCACCACGACCAATCCCTTGACCAGAGCCCAGGCACGGGTATTCTTGACCCATTTTACAACATGATAAATGAGGTATGCAAGAATGCATATTTCAACGATATCCGTGACGCTGATCTTCGGTATCGAGATCCACACCAAATAATCCTTAATAAAATTCTTGATAGCCTCCATATGTCTTCTCCCCTACTGCAAAAACTGTATGATTAATCGTCCGACCGGTTCTTCCGTACTGTTTTAGTAGTATTGCCATAATTGAAGTCATCATTATTCTCGGAATATGTCTCGTCATCCTCATCATATTCCTCATCCTCGGTATCCCTCTTTCTAGCACTTGATCTAGAGATTTCCTTAGACAGCTCCTTCACATTGATGTGCTTTACCTTCATCTGGGGAGTGGTAACAGTAATCTTCGGAACAGCCTTTACATAATAGTAATAGACATCATCCTCGAACTGTGCCAGCTCAACTCCGGAATAATCCAGGGTCAGGCGGAAGAAGTGAATAACATATACAATTACTCCTGAAGCAATCGTACCTAAAATCATGGCAAAAATCTGATCGGAATTATCTAATATCACATCACTGATCAAAAAGCCCAGAACACTGGTGATCGCACCTACGGCAATCGATATCTCATGGGCATAATCAAATTTCATTCTTCTGACATAGTAAACCACAAGTAAAATCAACGAAAAGATTACAATCGTCATTAACATCTGCTTATTCTTCAGCAATCCGTCAATCATATCGGTAAAAAGCTTTAAGATATCATCCACAGTGGTATTTACCTGGGTATTCACCCCTGCCTTGACCAGCTGGAAGATATAATATACCGCAACACCGCAGGCGGTAGGAACAATTGCGATCGGTGTGGCTATGATACCCAGGAGCATCGGAATGACATAAGGTATCTTAAAGACAAACAGGATCGGCACCGCCAGCAGTACGTAGCCGTATCTGGGCGTAAACCTTGCAAACAGGAAATAGATGATCATAAATAGGATGAACACCAGGATGGAAAGCATCGGTGATGCATAATACACATGCAGTGCAGAAACCAGCGCCGCGAGAAGAACCATGATGGCCGAGGGGGTAAATGCACTGAGCAATGACAATGCAAGCACCACCGGGATAGATTCCAATCTGGCATCAAAGCCGATTTCTATATTAATGGCGATAAATGAAATGAAAGCAAATAGAAATTTTACAACCGGTATGATATATATGTCATGTCTTTGATAAAAATTCTTTACTCGTTCTCGCAATACCAGTAATGGCATCATAATTGTTTCCTCCCAAATCTAGACTTCCGGTGTTTCCTCATTATAGATTTTATTTAAGCGTTTCAGCAATTTATAATAACGGGAAAGCTTTTTGCGCGATAAATCATACTTGATGGAATACCCTACCGTCGCTCCCAAGCCGTAAAGAGCGGCAACGATAATATAAATACCTAATATATAGGTACCAACCATACGATAATCCAGGGTTACTGCATTCTTAATAATATATTCTGACTGGTATATGAAAACCAGGAGAAGAATGAGCGCATACCCGGCTGTTGCGCATAGGATTGATTTGATTACCTGATATCTTACGTAGTCTGTCTTATAATATTTACTCAGACGAATATCTTCCTTGCCTACCTTTGTCTCATAGACGGCAAGCTTTGTCATCAGTCTGACTTTGTCCGTATTTAACATGGTTCCCTCCAAAATAGAGAATTGATGCTTAAGCGATATGTACTACATTCTAACTCATTATAGCATAGTCGATATTGAATTTCGAGGATTTTTTTCTGTTTTGGAAATTTTCGATATTTCTCCGGAAGCTTCCGGAAAGGGGTATCACAGCTGAGCCCTGTCAACTGCAATACCCCTTTAATTCTTCTTACATCCTCTATCTTACTGAATCCCGCTCCACAATCTCTACATTCAAAACAATACTTTCGGGTTCGCATCCTTTGTGTTCCATCCTGTATTTCAGTCTCTGAACCGCCCGCTCTCCCATCTCTTTTTTATTCACATGAACCGTGGTAAGCTTTGGAACTACCCTTTCACACAGATCGATATTATCAAAGCCTACGACCGATATTTCCTCCGGAATACGATAGCCGCTCTGCCACAGCACCATCATAAGTGCGATCGCAGCCTTATCATTGGAACAAATAAATACTTCAGGCATCGCTTTTATGTTCTTTATTAATTCCTCTACTTTTTTGCTGTCCTGGTTGAGTACCGCATTTTCGATATTTTTAGTTATCGAATATGTGGAAACATACGTATCGATCGAATCATATTCTTTATCAATCCCATCATTTTGAAGAGCCTGCTTATAACCGAAAAAACGGTCATTGATACTCAGAGAATAATCCAGATCGCCGAAAAAGCCTATTTTCGTAAACCCTCGTTCGATCAGATATTTGGTGATCAGATACCCGCCCAGCTTGTTATTGGTGAGGATACTGTCCACGCTGTCCATCAGTGAGGTATGATCCACCATGACAAAAGGAAGGTGATATTCTATGAGCTGCCTTATATTCGAATGACTGATCTTCCCAATGGTTATGATACCGGATACCTGATAATTCCGAATACATTCCGGTACCTCCATCTGCTCATCGTCAATAAAATTCATAATGGTATTATATCCATTTTTTCTGGCTTCTACCACAACGGAATAAAGAACCTTACCATAGAAATCCATATCGCCGGAGTATTTGTTCTGCATCATCAGACAAAGGTTCGACCTGGCATAATTACCTCCATACTTATCTTTCCCTTCCAAATACCCCATTTCTTTGGCAGTCTGCAGAATTGACAGGCGCATTTCCTCGCTTACCCCCGCCTTATCATTGAGTGCTATGGAGACAGCATTAATCGATACATTCAATGCCTTTGCAATATCTTTCATGGTTACTTTCATGCAGAACTTCTCTCCTTTTTCTCAAACCAAAGACTGTGTCCGCTTATATGCCAAGGTGGTGATACAATTCTTCTATGGACAGATCAGCGCGGCATATCTTGTCATCCGCAGCTCCGTAGAATATTTTCACGGTATTGTCCTCGTAGATGCAGCCGCAGCTGAAGACAACATTTCCAAAAAAGCCATTCACTTCATAGTCTTCCTGAGGTCCTAATAACGGAAGCTTGGATTTTGCAATAATTTTCATCGGATTGTCCAAATCCAGGAGAAAAGCGCCCAGATAGTACTTATGTGTCTTGTCCGCTGCATGATAGATCGTTACCCAACCTCTCTCCGTCTTAAATGGCGGACAACCTCCTCCAACTCGTCCATCCTCCCAGTCAGACTCAGAAACTCCATAAAAATGAGTATGCTTTCCCCAATGGATTAAGTCCTCCGATTCTGACATCCAGATATCTGGATTCCCGATTGCCTTTGGCACCGGTCGATTAAAAGCAAGATATTTCCCTTGTAGCTTCTCGGGGAAGATGGAAACATCCTTATTCTCCGGCAGAAAGATAATACCATGCCTTTCGTATGTCACAAAATCTTTCGTCGTAATCAGCGCAGTGGCCGCCCCATTGGGCGATACTGCGGTATAGTTGATATAATAAGTTCCATCAATGCAGGTAATTCGCGGATCTTCCATCCCCCAACATTCTTCCTTAGCATTCGGCATGATCGTCGGTCTGCTGTCCAGCTCAAAATGAACACCGTCCCCGGAGCGAGCAATTCTGAGATGGGACAGGCTTGTTAAGTAAACCACATTACTGTAGCCATCCCGACCCTTTGTGATGGTACGGGAATCATCAAAACAAAGCTCGGGATGCTTGTCTTTCTCCAATTGTATGATTTGAAATTCCGTTCCTCCATTGTTATCCTCAGCGATGACAGGGAAGGATACCTGATTTTTATTTTCTGTTGCCACGGACTCTGCTACCCTGCATAGCAGGATATATTCTCCGTGATACTTCGTTACTCCGCAATTAAAAATACCTTCCACCCGGAAGCCTTCCTTGGACGGGATCACGTCTTTCACGGTTAACAATGGGTTTTCCGGAAGTCTTGTCATATATTCTGTTCGCATAGTTATTTCACCTGTTTCAACATAAAGTTGTGTCTTTCTGTAAGATTACTTTCAATGGTATGCTTTTATTTTTATAATCTCATATTCGCATTATTCTACTTGAATTTCAAGGTAAAGTTACTTGAATTTCTAACCACAGATAATTGTAATTTTTAGTTTATGTGCAAAAAAGAGGTGGCGAACGAATTCGCCACCTTTTTCATTATTCATGACAAGTGAGATAATTTATTATTTCGCTTGAATATACTGCTCTTTCACCTCAACTAAAGCTCCAAGCACTTTTGATGTGTCAAAATATTCATATGCCTCATAACCCTTTTCTTGTTTAAAAATTGAAGCAAATCCTGCATTTCTCATAATTTCTTCGTCATATTCCAGAGGTCCGTCTGACAACAAACAAATTGAACAAATTGACGTGCCATGTTCTTTTAACCAAGCTGCCCATGGATCATTATTTCCCATAGGCTGGATAATTTCAAACCAGAAATTATCGCTGAAAACGCTCTCTACCTTCATCGGAGTATCAGTGATGTCGGCACCTTTATACTTCATAAAAGGTGTTCTTACCTCTTTATGCTCCGTATTCTGATCAGCAGGCTCTTTCCCTGTGCCTAGCAAAGTCTTATATGCAGAAACTGTTTTGTCTAAATCGTCTGTTACAACAATAACCTTAATTATATTCGTTGATGATAATGCCATTTTTTTCTCCTTATATGATCAATCATTATTTGTTTATCTATTTGTAAAACCGCCGTCAGCAATAATTTCAGCACCAGTCACATAAGAAGATTCGTCGGACGCCAGGAACAATGCAACCGCCGCAATCTCGCTAGGTTTTCCGATATGCCCTATGGGAAGCTGTGAAACTATATTGTTTCGTATTTCATCATCGCCGTGTACAAAATCTGTAAACGCTTTTGTTTCCGTCGGACCAGGGCTTATAGCATTTGCTCTAATACCCTTTTCTGCAAGTTCACCGGTGAATGAACGCGCCATAGACCTGACCGCTGCTTTTGCTGCATTATAGACAATGGCGTTTTTCCCACCCTGAAAACCAGCAATTGATGATATTAGTACAATTGAAGATTTATCAGACATAAAAGGAATTAACTTCTGCACAGTGAAAAAAGCCGAAAAAACATTAAGGTTCATTGTCAGATGAAACTCCTCAGGTGTGATTTCCGAAATCGGGTTTTGTGGTCCGTTACCAACGATTGGTAGCACTGCTTTTAATTTGCGTCCTGTCTTTTGAACAGATTCCGCAATTTTTTCCAAATCTTTCACGTCTGTCGCATCAACTTTTAGAATATCAACAACCTGACTGTTCCCCTCATATACCTTTTTTGCGGTTTCAACATCAAAATCTGCCACAATCAAATCGGCACCTTCCCTTATGAAACGTTCTGCGATTGCTCTGCCAATTCCATTCGCCGCACCCGTGACAACACACAATTCTCTATCCAATAATTTACTCATAAAATTCCACCTAAACCTTTCATTAGCTACGCCGCAAAATCGCATAAAACTAACCATGCTAAACCAATTACGTTAAACTATATACTCAAAAAACTCAAATGTAGCTTTTGAATCGTAACCTGAATAATCAACAGCAGCCAAGCCCACAAAGGCTCCCGTGAAAAAGCCGCCATAATGAGAGCTCACATAATCGTCAGACAAAATCATTGCATCAAGTTTAACAGGCACTCTATCCCAGTTTTCCCCGTCAAATGAATATTCATAAAAATAGTCCAAGTGATCAACAACTGTCTTGAACCAAACCCACTCCGTGCCTTCAGGAATCCTCACAGTAATATCTTCTAAAGCAGAAGTGTATCTTCGATTGTCGCATTCTGCAACCTCTATAACATCATTACGCTCGTCATCTTTTGTAATAAAAATCCATGACCAATGCTCACTGTTATAATAATTTACAAGACCAGCCATTGCCTGATAGCTATATGGGTTAAATTTCACCTTTGTCACAGCAGAAAACTTAAAATCTTTCCATCTCCTGGCAATAAACGATGGATTGAACTTATTAGAAAGTGAACCATGCCCTATCAGTTCAAGTTTTCCGCCTCCTACCTTTCCCATTTCTCCGGAAAAAGGTATCCTTAAAGTATTCCACTCACCACCCAACTTATCTGATGAAAAATCATCAAAAACAGCATTCGTATCAGGTGCCTCAGTTAATATGGCATCTTTAGGTGCATCAACCTCTTTCAAACCGCCATGCCCACCGACAACTCTTGGCCAAAGTTCATCATCCCAATAAACTTTCTGAATACTTGTTTCACGTCCAAGCGTACACCAGCCTCTTGGGTCATAAATATTCTCGGTCGGATGGTGAAGAGGTCTAGCGCAAAGTGAGGCGTAATACCACTCGCCGGAAGGGGTTTCGACAAGCGAACCATGCCCTTGTTTTTGAAGATAGTGGTCAGGTGTGTCAAAGTTGGTTATAAATGGTCCGTTCGGCTCAGTTTCGTAGGGCCCCAACAGATTTTTTGAGCGGGCAACAATTTCTTGGTGTGTCCAAATTGTGCCGCCTTGTGCTGCAAATATGTAATAGTATCCATTCATTTTATAGATGTGCGGTCCTTCAACTGTCTTCACATCGGTACCATTGTATACTATTTTTGCGGTCTCTGGTTTCAGCCTCTTATTATCCGCATCGTATTCAGTTAAAGTAAGCCCGTTGAATGGGTTGTTATACTCACGATGATCCCAAGTTTGCTGAATGAGATACTTTTTCCCGTCATCATCATGAAAAAGAGACGGGTCAAAACCAACGCCGTTTAGCTTGATCGGTTTGCACCAAGGACCTTTTATATCGTCTGCGATTGTCAGATAGTTATACATATCTTTGAACGCACCGTCTATCACTTTCACATCCGTATATACAAGCCAAAACTTTCCGTCAGCATAGGACAAATCAGGTGCCCAAATACCACCAGAGCAAGGGTTGCCTTTCATATCAAGCAACTCCACGCTGTCAAGAATAGATGTGGTCAAATTCCAATGTACAAGATCTTTCGATTCATGAACCCTGACACCGGGAAACCACTCAAACGTAGAAGACGCAATATAATAAGTGTCGTCTACCCTAATCATTGACGGGTCGCCGTGAAAGCCCGTAAGAACTGGATTTATGATTTTCATATTGTTTTTTCTCCCTCATGATTACCTGACTTTTACATAATATAATCAAGCTTCTCTTTCGCCAAGTGACCAATTTTCAGCGTTGTTTTCAACAACACATACTAAAATATCATCGCGTCTGATTCCAATGTCAACAAGCCTCTTTGTTAGTTCTTTATAGGTTATTTTCTTTTGCTCAAGTGAAAACATATTAACCATTGTAATTCTAATGATGATCAAATCGCGTCTATCACGATTGTCATAGGTTGGTGAGAAAATAATTTCCCCTTCCTCATGCGGTCTGAATACTTGGAAAAGATCGGTTGTATCCATACCCAGACCCGCAACCAGAGAATTATGAATTGCATTTGATATTTCTTTTCCTTTAGCCTCAAACACTGACCTTTTTATGTCAACTTGAATCAATGGCATAACGATCTCCTTCTTTCCACTATGATTCTGTTCTTATTTCGATTATTTAAGAGCACCGGCGCTCATGCCTTTTTCAAAATTCTTCTGCATGAACAAATAAACAATAATCTCAGGGATTGCTGTGAGTACGGCTGCCGCTAATATCTTCGTCTGATCATTTGTAAATTCACCTTGGAAATATTGAGGAAGCAGTGTTACCGTCTGTTTATCCGGGCTTTGCAAGAACAAAAGCGGCAGGAGATAGGTGTTCCATGAGTTGATCAGGGTCAAAACAATAATTGATGATGCAATTGGCTTTGTTAGCGGAAGGATGATATACCAGAACCTTGAAAAGACATTCGCACCATCAATGCTTGCTGCCTCCATTAACTCATTCGGAATTCCACTGTCAAAATTTCTGGTAAGAAGAATTGTAAATGGCAGCTGTAATGCTGCAGCAGGTAAAATTACAGCCAAAAAGGTGTTAAACAAATTCATCTTTTGGAATGTTACAAACAATGGAGATAACAAAATTACTTCAGGTAAAGTTAACGCAACAAGAATCAACCAAAAGTACACTTCTTTTCCAAATACATATAATTTTGCAAAGCCAAAGCCGGCTGTCATACTGAATAGATAAACCAACAGGATTACTCCGGCTGATATGATGAATGAATTTCTAAAATAGATTGGAACTACACCTGTGTCCCAAACCGCCTTATAATTCGAGAACCCCGTTCCACCGAGAGAGCCAAGAAACATTTGAACAAGTGGAATCGCATAAGGTATCGTTAGTAACAATAGAACGATTTGCAAAACGATTTTACTTTTTAAGCTTCTAATTTCAAACATTTATTTCTCATCTCCTTTATTGACCCTATTAATAAGTATTGCACCGCAGATTGCGAGTACAAGGAGCATAACTGATATTGCAGCTGCATAGCCAAGATGAGATTGCCTTATTCCCTGTCTATAAATATATGTGCCTAAAAATTCTGTTGCATGATTTGGCCCACCAGTCGTAATCAGATAAGGAATATCAAATGTCTTCAAGGCGCCTATGATCCCAAGCATTGCAAGAGAAACTGTCGTACCTTTGCAGTTTGGTAATACAATGCTCATCAAAGTTCTAAAGTTTCCTGCTCCATCCAAGTACGACGCTTCAAGCATTTCTTTATCTATTTGGCTCATTGCCGCATAATATAGAATGAAACTCATTCCTGTGAACTCCCAAATTGCAACAATCATAAGAATGAAAAGTGCCGAATTTGGACTTGCCAACCAATCAACTGTTATGCCTAAATGAAGTGCATCAAATATATCCTGCAGCATTCCCTGAGGTGAGAACAGCAATCGAAATACCGGTGCCATCGTCGCAGGTGCTAAGATAGTCGGTATGAAAATCAAGCACTTGTGTAAAGTAGCAAACTTTACTTCAGAATGCAAAATTGCGGCGAATATAAAGCCTAAAAAGTTCTGAATTACAAATGTAACAGTGAAATAAACAATCGTATTTTTTATCGCTCTCCAAAAAACCCAATCAGAAAGCGCCTTAGTATAATTGCTTATCCCAACGTTTGTCTGAGTTGGATCAAGCCCATTCCAATCTAAGGTAGACAGCTTGAATGTATAAAATATTGAATAATAAATTATCCCTACAACAAAGACAAATGCCGGTAGAATCCAT
This sequence comes from Bacillota bacterium, assembly GCA_023414985.1. Classification (GTDB taxonomy): domain Bacteria; phylum Bacillota; class Clostridia; order Lachnospirales; family Lachnospiraceae; genus Mobilitalea. The sequence goes on from JAEZLY010000243.1 coordinate 23,558, forward strand.
GGAAGTCCGTTTATCTTTGTGGCTTTCAATGTTTTATTCTTTTTCATGTTTATAAGTCTCCTCAACTCTAAAT